>CAYLQD010000044.1:0-27212 GCA_964385685.1 uncultured Planctomycetota bacterium
CAGGCCGCCGACATCCTGCTCTACAAGGGCGAGGCCGTGCCCGTCGGCGAGGACCAGGTCCAGCACATCGAGTTCGCCCGCGAGGTCGCCCGCAAGTTCAACGCGGCCTATGGCCCGCTCTTCCCGGAGCCGACGGCGCTGCTGTCCGGCGCGAAGCGCGTCATCGGGCTCGACGGCGAGAACAAGATGAGCAAGAGCCTGGGCAATCACATCGCGGTCACCGATCCGCCCGACGTGGTCCGCAAGAAGCTCGCCCCGGCCAAGACCGATCCCGCGCGGCAGCGGCGGACCGACCCCGGCGAGCCGACGAAGTGCAATCTCTACGCGCTACATCAGTTCTTCTCGACGCCCGAGCAGATCAAATGGATCGAGGAGGGCTGCCGCAGCGCCGGCATCGGCTGCCTCGAGTGCAAGAGCGTGCTCGCCGACAATATCATCGCGGTGCTCGAGCCGATCCAGGAGCGCTACGCGGAACTCAAGGCCGACATGGCCCAGGTCGAGAAGGTCGTCGCCGACGGAGCGGAGCACGCGCGGAGCATCGCGCGCGACGTGATGACCGAGGTCCGCGAGGCGCTGGGGCTCTACGTCGGGCCGCACTGATTCCCGTCGCAATCGTGCTCGTAGTCCTATCGAGTCGCACGTTGACAATGGAGATGGCCGATGCATTCCGGAGATTCTTCGCTGACGCTCAGAATGACATATCCAACGCAAGGGGCTGTAGTTGTGTCATCCTAAGCGAAGCGAAGCTTGCCCGCCATCGAGGCGGGGACCTCTGTTGTTCCTCGGTGTTGCTCCATCTTCAACATGAGCTTCAGTCATCGCCTATTGGGACACGGATTACGACCACGGTGGCGAGTGAGAAACGGGTGGCCCGCAATCCCTGACCGACGGCATTCTATGCGATTCCGAGCGAACGTCCGAAGCCGAGTGAAGCGCGCCGCGACGGCCGCGGCCGTCGTGCTCGCCATGCTCGTCGCATGCGCGGCCGGATACGTCGCCCGAAGTCCCCTCCGGCCGGGCGAGTCGCTCGTCGCGCTCGTCGATTCCGAGTCGAAGCTGCTCGCGCGCTGCCGCGACGTCGAGGCGCTCTGCGACGAGTTCCGGTCGCTGCCCAGCTATCAGGCGCTGGCCCGTTCGCCGCAGGGCCGCGCGCGGCTCGACGCGCTGCCGTTCGCGCGCGTCTCCCGGGCGATCCGCGACCGCAGCCGCGTCTTCGGATATCCGGCCGTCGACGTGTTCGACCTGCTCGGCGGCGAGGTGGTCGTCGCCGGGACGGCCGGCGACCGCGGGCCCGCGCTGCTCGCCGCGAGCCGCGTCCGGCCAGCCGCCAACCTCCTGCTCGGTGTGTATTTGTCGCTTCGCGCGTCGGGCCGGCTGCCGGCGCCCGCCGGCCACTGGCCCGCCGGCATCCAGAGCGGCCTCCTGTGGACCAAGGTCGGCGACGTGCTCGCGGTCAGCAACGACGCCGACCTGCTCGCGCGGTTCGTCGCCTCGGCACGGAGCGGGCGGCGCCGTCGCCCGCCGCTGGCACGCCACCTGACCGACGACGCGCCCCAGCTCGTGCTCCGGCTGCGCGACGCCCGCGATCCGCCCGATGCGAACGCGTCCGCCATCGTCCTCTCACTCCGCCTGGGCGCCGGCGCCGAAGAGGCCCTGCGCCAGCCGGCGGCGTTCGCGATGGACGTCCTGCCCGCGGACACGGGGGCCGGGCTGGTGTGCCGGCTCAACCCCGTCGCCGCGTGGAACCTCGTGCTCGGCGCCCAGGCCGAACGCGAACGCGAGCACACGATCCGCTACGCGGAGGATAAGCTCTGCGCTCTCTTCGACGCGGAGGAGTTCGAGGCGGACGTGTTGGGCCGGCTGACCGGCGACTGCGCCGTGGTCGCGGCGGTGCGGAAGGACGCGCTGCTGACCCTCGCGGCCGGGCGACCGATGCCGACGGTTTCGCTCGTCGTCGGCGTGCGGTCCGACGCGGCGTTCGAGAAGCGGCTGCCCGTCGCCTTCATCGAGACGTTCGGCTCGATAATACGCGGTGCCGAGGGGATCTCGACCGCGGTCACGCAGCAGCGGCACCGGGGCGTGGCGATCGCGGCGATTCAGGCCAGCCGGCCGGGCGAACGGTCGGGCGTCGGGGCGGGCTACTTCGTGGTGCCGAACGCGTCGCGGCCGGGCACGTCGCTCATCGTCGCGAGCACGTCGGTCGGCTGGCTGCGCTCGGCCATCGACGTCCGCGAGGGAAAGGCGAGGGCGCTCCGCTCGGAGAAATGGTTCGAGGGGGTTCCGAAGCCGCGCGAATCGCGGGCGATGCTGCTGGGGTTCGCGCCGGGCGATCTGCTCGCCGACACGTTCACGCGGGCCGCCGATGAGGACGAGGGCCAGCCGGCCGCCGCGCTGCTGCTCCGGCTGCTCGGCGCCGTGACGCTCGACGGCTCGGTCGGCGCGGACAGCGTGTTGCGGGGCACGTTGAGGATCACGGGAAGTGAGTCGGTCGAGCGGAGCCGCCCGCCGGCCGCACGGCCGACAAGCCCGCCCGCGGCGGCTACTCCGCGGGCTTCACGCGCAGAATGATTCGGATGCGGATTGGCGGCGGCTCGGCCTCTTGGCCCCCGGCGTCGGCCTCGTCGGCCGGCGCCTGGACCCCGAGAGTCTGCTGGGTGGCGCCGACGCCCGCGCGCGGCGCTCCCCGAGCGGCCCGGAAACCCTCCGCCTGATGGTCCATCGCCGCCTCGAGTTCCCGTGGCTGTTCGACCTGTTTCCGCTCCAGTTCGTTCGGTGCGGCCTTCGCCGCCGCACGCGCAGCGTGCGCCGCATCGCCAGCGTCCACGGCATCGGCTGCGACGGGCGCTCCGTTCTTCGCGGCATGCGTCCGCGGCTTCAGGCCGGCTAGCTTCAACTTCACGATCAGCGCCGGCAGCTTGTCGAGCCGGACGTCGGCCGTGACGGCGTCCTTCGCGTCACCTTCCGCGTCCTCCTTCTCGGGCGCGACCACGTCGGCCTCGGCGGACTTGAGCGCGGCAAGCACACTCGCCCGGCCCTTCTCGGCGTCCGTGCATTCGTATGCGAACGAGACGACGCGCGGGGGCCGGCCGGCGGGGGCCGTGCCCTCCGCCCGGTCCTCGGCCAGGTGCTGCGCCGCGGTCTCAACTCCGGGCGGCCCGCCCTTCTTCGACTCGGCGCGAGGGGCGCCGCCTTCCTTGGTCTGTGTGGTGACGGCGAACGCACCCGGCGCAACCTTGCCACGAACGCGCCGCTCGGCGGCCTTGTCCCCCGCGGCCTTTCGGGCAAGAGCGTCCCGCCGCGCGGCATCCTCGTCGCCCGTGTCGCGACTCCTCGCGGCAACGATATCCGCCGGCGCCGGCGCGCCCGGCTTGGCTGCCGCTTTCTCCGTCAAGCTCTCGCGGCCCGCCTTGCCGGGCAACGCCTCCTCGGCCTCGGCCTTCGCGTAACTCTCTTTCGCCCCGCCCATACCCCGCTTCGCGAGGTCGTGCGCGGCTACATCATCTTTGGCGACGTGCTCAGGCCCCTCCGCCTCCGCGAGGTGCTCAGGCGCCTCGGCGTCCTTCAGGCGCTCGACCGAGTCGACCGCGGCCGGTCGCTCCGGTATGCCGTCCCAGGGTGCGAGCTGGATCACGATGACGAGGGCCGCGGCCGCGGCGACGAGGCCGCCGACGTGGCTCCATCTCAGGAACATCGAGCGCCGCCGCGCCATCACCTGCCGCTCGACCGTCGCCGCGACATGGCGCCCGAGCCTGGCCGGCGCCTCGGCGCGCGGCAGCGACCGCACCAGCTCCGCCGTCCGCCGCAGCTCGGCCAGCTCGGCCCGGCAGCCGTCGCACTTGGCGACGTGCGCCTCGACGGCCGCCACCTCGACGCCCGCCAGCTCGCCGTCGATGTATTCGCTCAGCATTTCTTTCAGATCATCGCACTTCATTGTTCCACTCGTCACACGGTCGCCAGGCCCCGGAGCTTTTGCCGCAGCTCGAGCCGCGCTCGATGCAGCCGCGACTTGACCGTGCCGCGTGAGCACCCGAGCACCTCGCTGATGGCCCGGTAGTCCAGTCCCTCGATATCGCGGAGCACCACGACGCCGCGGTACTCCTCGTCCAGTTCCGCGATGGCCTGCTCGATGCGGCGGTGCGTCTCGCCCGCCTGCATCCGCCCGTCGGGCGCCGGCCCGTCGCCGGGCGGGTCATACGCGTCGCCGTCATTGCCGTCGAGCACGCTCATCTGGATCGCACCTTTCCTCGACTTGGCCGACCGCCGCCGCCGCTCGCTGATCGACTCGTTGACCGCGATCGAATACAGCCACGTGGCGAAGCTCGACCGGCCGCCGAAGCTTCTGATCTTCCGGAACGCCTTGATGAAGACGTTCTGGGCGACGTCCTCCGCGTCGTGCCGGTTGCCGACCATCCGGACAGCGACGTTGAAAACCGTGTTCTCATAATGGCTTACGAGCCGACCGAACGCGTCGGCATCGCCTCGCGCACACTGTTTCAAGAGGTCCGGCTCATTCGGATGGGGGCCGATCATCGGAGCCCTCACCAACGGTTTAGACGCGGCCGGCGGGCCGCGGTTCCCCGAAAGTTGCGGATACTGTCGTCAGACACCCAATCCCGCCTCTTGATTATAGAACGTAAGCGGGCGGGAATCAATTCGGCGGAAGGCGCGAGAGCCAACGGCTTCCTCACCACGAAGTTTACCCGCCTCAGGTGGGGACACGAAGTGTTCAGGAAACGGCAAGAGCGCAACCACGAAGGCACGAAGGCACAAAGGAGCAGTGGGCGCGAAGCGCTCCAATCATGTGGCACAGCCGCCCCCGGCTGTGGATCTCATGCAGACATGTGGCACGGCCGCCCTCGGCTGTGAATCTCATGTCACCACAGCCGAGGGCGGCTGTGCTACATTTCACGGCCCCGCACTCCGTGCGGGAATCAAAGCGGCATCCTGATGCCGCACTCCAAAGACGCTCCGCGTCGGCCGGCAAGCGGCTGCGTGGAACAACTTGACGCCCCATCCGCGGGCCGCTATCATTACCCTATTACCCGGGGGAAGACCAGCCATGCACGCGAAGCTGAAGCGAGGCAACGTCAGGCGGGCTGTTCTGCTTTCTTTAGCGGCCGCGCTGGCGTGTGTCGCCTGTGTGGAACACGGCCCAGCGGCAGACGCGCAGCAGACACCGAAGGGCCCTAAGCCAACCGGGTGGCGCAAGTTCGTCGACGTACTCGGCGCGGACCCGTACGAGGCGGCGGAGATAGCGGTCTCTGCCAAGGCGGAGAGTGTTTCAGTGTCACTGGGCGCCTTTCGTGTAGCATCCCCCGGCGGTTCCCCGGCCGAGGAGAAGCAGGTCCTGTCATTTGGTGGAATCGAGTACCGTCTGTCCGGCGGCAGAATGTCGAGTGTTACCGTGCGCATTCAGGACGGCCCTGACCGCCTGGGGGCAAGACGCAAGGCATACGAGGCCATCCGTGCTGTCTGCGAACTCCGTGATCCGCACGGGGGGACGGGCCCCAAGGTCCTTGTGCACTCCGGCCAGCGGGGGGCCCCGGCGCTGAGGGTCCACCTGGACCCGCCAGATACCAAGACCATCTGGACCGCCCGCTTCGAGCCAAGAACGGAGGTTGGCAACGGGGCGGAACCGAGACCCAAGGATCCTGCGCATATTGTGGGGATTCCGCTCCCCTTTCACCTCGCTTCCAAGAACCTAAAGAGGTTTCTCAAGTTACAGGGGTTGCCACCCGTCGCCATGCTCGTGGAAAAGACCGCTCTCAGCATCGGCCAAGGCGACAGCGTAGCGCTGGACGTGCTTACGTACCGCGTACGTCCGCCCGAGCGCCTCATCACCTATGTAGCCGGGCATGTTGAGAAGGACGAGAACGACAAGAAGAAGCTCGGCCGCTTCTATCGGCTACTCCAGGCGAATGGTGAGATCGTTGAACAGAAGATCGTGGCTGGTTACCATGATCTCAGGGCACGGATTCCCGTGTCACGATCCCGGCGCCCAGGGATCCTCCTCATAGAGTGGGACTTCTTCGATCCCCCCGCCAATACGGGACGTCTCCCGCTCAGCACGTTCTCTTTTACGATGTTGCTTGCGCCGCCACCGAAGGCGGAGGGCTCTGCCGCGAGCGGCCGTCCGGGGAATCAGTGAGCGCGGAGCCTGCCGCCCGCCAGCCACTCCGACATAGTCGGGGCCACCCCATCATTCATGAGCCACGACTCATGTCCCCATCTTGGGGACGACAACGCATCTGAGCAACTGGTGCGGACGCGACGGAGCGCGTCCCTCCCACCGCCCGCGGCCCTGACGCGGCGTCAGTCGAAAAAGCCCTGACAAGATCTTGGCGGGGTGTTCTCTCGGCGGTCTCGGCGCGCCCGCCTGTGGCGGGCAAGCTCTGCGAGAGACCTTCTTCTTGGTGTCTTGGTGTCCCGCCGCCGCCCTTCGGGCTTTGGCGGGCAAGCTTGGTGGTTGGACTTGGGCGGCGGTCAGCGGATGAGGAGGATGGGGCAGTCGACCTCGTCGACGATGAGGCGGCGAGACCGGGCGTTGAGGTCGCGCTTGATCATCGAGGTTGTGAAACTGCCCATCACGAGCAGGTCGGGCTCGAGGTCGTGGGCCTCGTCGACGACGACGGCGTGGGCGGAGCCCTTTCTGAGCGAGACGGTGGCCTCGACGCCGGCGTCCTTCGCGAGCTGCTCCGTGTAGGCGAGGTTCTTCCCGGCCGACGAGCCGAGTTCGGCGTCGAATTCCTCCATCTCGGCCTCGACGAGGACGCTGGTCTGGAGGAGCGACTTGAGGACGGCGGTGTCGACGACGGCAAGGGCTGTGAGCCGCGCGTCGAGGAGCGCGGCCAGCCGGACGGCGTAGCGTGCGGCGGCGACGCCCGTGTCGGTGCCGTCGACGATGAGGAGGATGTGGTTGACGGAGAGTTCATCGGTCATGGCTACTCGCCTCCCGTGCGGCGTCGCGCGGCCCGCTCGCGGAGCCGGTCGCGGACAAGTCGCACCATGACGGCCGCCTCCTGGTCGCGCTGGTCGAGGGTCGCCGTGATGAAGTCGACGGTCTCGCGGTAGTTGGGAATGAAGACCTTGTCGAGCGCGTTGACGCGCCGCTGCGTCTTGCGCGTTTGCCGGGCGAGGCGGAAGACGGCGTTCTGCGTCTCGGCGAGGCGGGTGATGGCTTCGAGCGCTTTGGCGAACGCGGCCATCGCCTCGTCGGCCTTGACGGTGCCGCCGGCGAATCCGAACGTCGCCACGACCGGCGGCTGCTCGGCCTGTGTCGCGGGGACGGCGAGCCCCATGACGCGGCGTTCGGAGATGCGGACCGACTTGGCGACGGGCACGGCCATCGCCTCGCGTGCGAGCTGCTGCGATCCGACGCGTGCCCCGGCCTCGCGCAGGGCGGCGTGGGCCGTGGCGAGGTGCTCGTCGGCCTCGGCCTGGTCGCGCTTGGCCGCGTCGACGTATTGCATGAGTTCGAGCGTGAGGATGTGCCGCTTCTGGTCGAGCAGGTTGTGGCCCTCGATGGCGAACGACAGGTCTCGCGAGAGGGTGAGGCCGTTGCTCTTGGTCGGCGGGACGTTGAGCTTCATTCGGTGTCCTCCGCGGCCCGCCGGAGATAGGTCTTCGCGAGTTCGTCGGAGACGCGGTGCAGTTCGGGCCGCGGCAGGATGCTGAGGATCTCCCAGCCGAGGTCGAGGGTCTGCTCGATGGAGCGTTCCTCGAACTCGCCCTGGTTGAGGAAGCGGCGTTCGAATTCGTCGCCGAACCGCGTGTAGGTCTTGTCGAGCGGCGACAGTTCCTCCTCGCCGATGACGGCGGCGAGGCCGCGGACGTCGTTGACACGCGAGTAGGCCGCGAAGAGCTGGCTGGCGAGTGGCGCGTGGTCTTCGCGGGTGTGCCCTTCGCCGACGCCGTCTTTCATGAGGCGCGAGAGCGACGGCAGCCCGGCGATCGGCGGATAGATGCTGCGCTGATGGAGCGTCCGTTCGAGCACGATCTGCCCCTCGGTAATGTAGCCGCTGAGGTCGGGGACGGGATGCGAGATGTCGTCGGCCGGCATCGTGAGGATCGGGATTTGGGTGATGGAGCCGTCGGCTCCCTCGATGCGGCCGGCGCGTTCGTAGAGCGACGCGAGGTCGCTGTAGAGGTAGCCGGGATAGCCCTTGCGGGCGGGGATCTCGCCGCGTGCGGTCGCGATCTCTCGGAGCGATTCGCAGTAGTTGGTCATGTCGGTGAGGATGACGAGCACGTGCATGCCGAGGTCGAAGGCGAGGAACTCGGCGAGGGTGAGCGCGGACCGCGGCGTGACGAGCCGCTCGACGGACGGCGCGTCGGCGAGGCTGAAGAAGCAGGCGACGTTGGTGATGACGCCGCTGTCCGCGAACGAGCGGCGGAAAGAGCGGGCGACGTCGTGGGTGACGCCCATCGCGGCGAAGACGATCGTGAAGTCGGTGTCGTCGCTCGGCAATTTTGCTTGGCGGGTGATCTGGGCCGCGATGCGGTTGTGCGGCAGGCCGCTGCCCGAGAAGATCGGCAGCTTCTGCCCGCGGACGAGCGTGTTCATCCCGTCGATGGCCGAGAGCCCGGTCTGGATGAAGTCGCGCGGATAGAGCCGCGCCCGTGGATTGATCGGCCGGCCGGTGATGTCGCGCCGCTCGCCCCCGAACGGCGCGGGGGAGCCGTCGGCCGGGCGGCCGAACCCGTCGAACACGCGGCCGAGCATGTCGCGCGAGACGGGCAGGTGGAGCGAGTCGCCGAGGAACCGGACGCGGGTCGCCTTGTTCGACAGGCCCTGCGTGCCCTCGAAGACCTGGACGAGCGTGACGTCGGTGCCGGCCTCGAGCACCTGGCCGAGCCGCAACTCGCCCGACGGCGCCCGCACTTCGACCATTTCGTTGAAGGCCGCGTCGCGCACGTTGTCGATGAAGATGAGCGGGCCGTCGACCTTCGAGAGGCCTTCGTATTCGATGATGTTCGCGCGAGTCTGTGTCATAGGTCTTATAGGCCGTATAGGTCCTATTGGTATTCCGCTTCGAGCGGGGCGATGTCTTCGGCGACCTGCTGCTTGAGCGCGGCGAGCCCCGCGTCGTCGTCGTTCGCGATCTCGGACTTCGCGCGCATCAGTGCCGCGCGGCATGGCAGCTCGGTCAGCCGCACGAGGGGCGCCCCGCGAGCGATGACGGCCGCGCTGCGGCGGTGGAACTCGAGCACCGCGCCGAGCAGAGCCGCCTGCTTCCGCGGCGTGCAGTACATGTCGGTCTCGTCGAGCGCGTTCTGCTGGAGGAACCCGACCTTCAGCATCTCCGCGATGACGAGCACGAGGCGCTGGCTGTCGGGCAGGACGTCCGGGCCGACGAGCTTGACGATCTGCTGGAGCTTGTCCTCGCGCTGAAGGACCTCGATCGCCTCGCGGCGCAGCGCGTGCCAGTTCGGCGAGACGCCGTCCCACCAGTCCGCGACGTCGTCGCCGTACTCGCTGTAGCTGCTGAGCCAGTGGATGGACGGGTAGTGGCGGGCGTTCGCCAGGGGCGTGTCGAGCGCCCAGAAGCAGCGGGTGAACCGCCGGGTGTGCTGCGTGACGGGCTCGGTGAAGTCGCCGCCCTGGGGCGAGACGGACCCGATGATGGTGACGGACGCGTCGTCGCCGCCGAGCGTTCGGACCGCGCCGGCGCGCTCGTAGAACTGTGCGAGCCGGGTCGGCAGGTACGCGGGGAAGCCCTCTTCGGCCGGCATTTCTTCGAGCCGGGCGCCGAGTTCGCGGAGCGCCTCGGCCCAACGCGACGTCGAGTCGGCCATCACCGCGACGTGGTAGCCCATGTCGCGGTAGTATTCCGCGAGCGTGATACCGGTGTAGATCGAGACCTCGCGCGCGGCGACGGGCATGTTCGAGGTGTTGGCGACGAGGATCGTGCGTTGCATCAGCGGGAGGCCGCTGCGCGGGTCGGCCAGCTCGGGGAACTCGCGCAGCACCTGCGTCATCTCGTTGCCGCGCTCGCCGCAGCCGACGTAGACGATGATGTCGGCGTCGGACCACTTGGCGAGGGCGTGCTGCGTCATCGTCTTGCCGGTGCCGAACCCGCCGGGGAGCGCGGCCGTGCCGCCGCGGGCGATCGGGAAGAGCGTGTCGATGATGCGCTGCCCCGTGACGAGCGGGCGCGTCGGCGCGAGCCGGTCGTCGAACGGCCGCGGGCGCCGGACGGGCCACCGCTGGCAGAGGGTGATGTCGCGGCCGCCGGCCTTGCACAGCGGCTGCTCGATCGTGTAGGAGCCGCTCTCGACGACGTCGGTGGCGACGCCGCCGCCCCCGGGCGGGACCATGATGCGGTGCTCGACCACATCGGTCTCGGGCGTGGTCGCGATGATCTGGCCGGGGCGGAGTTCGTCGCCGTTCTTGCAGAGCATCGTGACCGGCCACTCGCGGTCGGTCGGCAGCGGGTCGACCTTCTCGCCGCGAGCGATGAAGGCGCCGGACTGCTTCTGCAGCGCATCGAGCGGGCGCTGGATGCCGTCGCAGAGCATGCCGATGAGGCCGGGGCCGAGCAGGAGCGAAACCGGACGGCCGGTGCACGTGACGGTGGCGCCCGGTCGCAGCCCGGTCGTGTCTTCGTAGACCTGGATCGTGCCGACGTCGCCGTCGATGCGGATGACCTCGCCGACGAGGCGGTCGGGCCCGACCTCGACGACCTCGTGCATCGACGCGCCGAGCAGACCGTCGGCGTCGACGATGGGGCCGCTGATCCGCACGACGTTCCCGGTGCTCACTCGGATGCGTCTCCGTAGATCATCTGGGCGACGTGGCTTCGAAGCTTCGCAAGTTCGCGTCGCGCTCGTTCCGCGAACGAATTGTCGACTCGCTCCGGCCCGTCGGCCGAGCGGACGATGACGCCGCCCGTAACGTCTGCGTGCGGAACGACTTGCACGTCGACCGCTCCGCCCTTGGTCTTACCGGCTTGGGCCGCGATCTGGGCCGCGAGCTTGTCGCCGAACCGCTCGGCGTCGGCGGCGCCGACGCACAACACGAATCGATTGCCTGGCATCAGCGCGATCGCCTCGGCGCTCAGCCCGACGAGGACCGACAGCATCTCGTCTTCGCGCAGGGCCCGCGTCGCGTCGAGCGCGTCGGCGAACAGGCGCCCGACCGCTTCGTCCTTCACGCGCAGCGCGCGGGCCTGCTCCTGGTGCGGGACGTCGGCCAGAATGGTCGCCGCCTGCTGGTCCGCTCGGGCCTCGGCGGCCGCGACCGCTTCGGCGCGGACCGTGTCCGCCTGCGACTGAGCGCCGCTGAGGATTCCGTTCGCCCGGCGTTCCGCCCGCCCGACCTTGCGTTCGGCCTGACGGCGCGCGTCGGACAGGATCTCATCCGCCAGCGCCCGTTGTCTTTCCTGTTCAGCCATCATGCGACCGGTGCCTCATATCCGAATGCCGAGCGCGTCCTGGATGATCGCCGGCAGGTCGGGCCGTTCGGGCAGCGGGCCCTCGGGGCCCGGGATCTGCACGACCAGCGGCCCGCCCCCTTCAAACCGCAGGCGGTTCACCTCGTCCTGAATCACGTTCGCGATCTCATCGGTCAGGATGACGATGCCCGTGCCGCCGCCCTCGACGCGCTCGGCCAGCGCCGCGCGCGCCTCGTCCGACGTCCGGGCCACCCGTCCCTCGACGCCCGCGTAGCGGAAGCCGAGCACGGTGTCTTCATCGCCGATGACGAAGTAGTCCACGCCGCGTCCTCAGACCCTGACGATCAGCATGATCCCGCCGACGAGGCCTAGAATGCCGATGCCTTCGCCGAGGGCGACAAACAACAGCGCGCGGCCCATGATCTCCGGCCGCTCGCTCGCGGCACCGAGCGCCGCGGAACCGACCTTGCCGACCGCATAACCGGCGCCCAGCATGCCGGCCGCGACGCAGACCGCTCCGGCGATCGCGATGAAGTGCGCCTTCGGATGCGGGCCGCTCGCCGCCTCGGCGCCCGGCTCGGCGGCAAACGCGTCGTTCAGCGCCACGCCCAGCAGAATCGTCGCCAGCATCATCGCCGCGCTCGACAGAATCACAAACCGCACCAACCTGCCCTTGCTCATCGGACGTCCTCCAACTTCACAGAGAGTTCCCTCATTCCGTTTTCAGGTCGAACGGGCGGTACATGTGCCCTTCGCCCTCAAAGAACTTGGTGAAGAATTCGTAGTACTGGAACCGCATCGCCTGGATGGCAACGATCAGACCTTCGAGCAGAAGGATTGTCAGCGTACCGACGACGAACACGCATCCCGCCCAGAACGGCCCGCCTGGGAACGTCCGGGCCGCGGCCATCAGTTCGAAGATCGCGAGCGAGAGCCCCGCGTGCGCCAGCGCGAACGCCGCGACGCGCGCGAACGACAGCGTGTTCGCCAGATAGAGGAGCACGGCCTCGAACGCCTCGATCGCGCTCTCGGTCACGAGCAGGAAGAGTCCGTCGGACCTTTCGCCCGCGCGTTGACGCCGGAGCGCCGCGAGCGGCTTGTACACGAACATCAGCACGAGCGGCGCCACGACGAGCAGCACGACGGCCGCCCAGCTCACGTCGCCGCCCACCAGGCCCCGGACAGCGAGCGTCACCGAGCCCCAGTAGAAGATCCCGCCGATGACGCCGAACTTGCCGAACGAGCCCTCGGCGTACTCGCGCCGGCGGAAGCGGTTGATGATGTTGAGAATGATGCCCAGACTGATGACCCCGACCCCGAACAGCACGGTGATCCCGAGCAATTGCTCGACGTTCTTGAGCGGCTGCAGGAGACCGAGTTCCGTGCCGCCGATCTCGTGTTTCCCGAAGTAGCTCCCGTAGATCACGCCGAAGAGGATCCCCGAGATCGAGCAGCACGTCAGGATGATGCCGCCGTCGCGCCACCGACCCTTGCCCCGGAGCCACAGCGCGACGCCCGCGATCAGGAGGAGCCCCGAGTGGCCGACGTCGCCGAACATCAGGCCGAACATGAGCACGAAGAGGACCGCGATGAAAGGCGTCGGCTCGATCTCGCTGTACCGCGGCGTGCTGTACTCGCTGACGAGCAGCTCGAACGGGCGGAAGATCGACGGGTTGCGGACGAGGGTCGGCGGCTCGTCGTCGTCCGGCTGCGGATCGCGGATCTCGATGACGGCCCGCCCCTGCGTGATGTCGAGGACGGCCTCGCAGAGCGCGTGGACGCGGTCCTCGGGCAGCCAGCCGGTAATGAGCATCGTCGCCCAGGTGTGGGCGAAGTGAGCCCGCGCCTTCATCATCCGCAGCTCGGTCCGGATGCGAAGGCGGGCGGCGAGCAGCCGGTCGGCGTGTTCGCCTGCGGCGGCGCGCAGCGCCTCGTTGAGTTCCTTCGTGCGAGCGAGCACGTCCCCCATCCGGCCCTCGGCGAGTTCGATGATCCGCTCGGGCACGCCGGTCTCGTCCTCGGGCAGCTTGTCGCGCTTGAAGCCGTGCTTCTCGAGGGCGGACTCGAGCGCCCAGCGGCCCTTCTTGCTCGAGATCGCGACGACCTTCTTCTCGCCGTAGGGCGAGGTGTACGGGAGAACGACGGCGCGGTCGCCCAGCTCTTCTTCCGTGGCGGCGGCCGCATGACGGCCCATGCCGCCGATGGCGAAGTGGAGAAAGCTCAGCTGTTCGAGCTGCTCGACGGGCGCGTCGATGTCGCGCAGGATCGCCGTGTCGCGGAGCAGGTTCTCGAGCCGCAAGCGGGCGGCATCGAGCGCGCCGCGCTCCTCGGTGATCTCGCGTGCCGCGTTCTCGATCTCGGCCAGTTCCCGCTCCGCTTCCTGAATTGTCGGGTGGGGCAGGGCGTCGGGTGGCTTGCGCTCCGAGATCCCGAGCGCCTCGCAGAGGGCGTCGGCCTGCGCGAGCAGCGTGTCGAGCCGCGCTTCGGTCTCATCGGATTCGGGCGTTTCGAGCGGCGTCGCGCCGCCCTCGGCCGGCGCGCGGGTCAGGTGCAGCACGCCCATCTCGCCGACGGCCTCCGTCACCCTCGGCTCGTCGGACGCGAGCGTGAGGATCTCGATCTTCTTCATCCGAGCGGAGATGAACACGTCAGACCGCCTCCGCCACCGGCTTCGCCAGCCGGATCAGTTTGCCGAAGATGGCCGCACCGGGCTCGCCGTGCCGCACGTGCTCGCTGATCGCAATCAGGTTCCGCAGCTCGATGCGCTTGATGTAGGCGAACGCGACAACGGCGCCGAAGTCGAGGACCAGCTCGTAGTAGCGCCGGTTCGCGATGCGATACAGGTTGCGCCACATCGCGGCCTCGAGTTCCTCGGCGGATCGCGGCTCCTCACCGGGTCCCGCGAGCGCGACCGGCACGAGCGCCGCGGCCTCGTCGAGCCCGTCCGCGTGACGGAGCGTGTCGAGTTCACTGGCGCCGACCCGCCGCCCGAACGGCGCGAGCACGGCCCGCAGCTTGTTGAAGTTCAGCCCGTAGCTGAAGACGCCGCGCAGCACGAGCATCACGTTGTAGATGTCGAGTTCGAGGGCGACCAGCTCGAGGACCGCATCGCCGGCGGACCGCGGCCCGCGCGAAGCGGCCTCGTGGAGGCGCCCGAAACACGCCCGGTCGATCCCGGCTTCGACGAAGAACAGCCGCCCCGACTCCTCGTACTCGCCGAGCCCGAGCAGCGCGCCCTCGCGCAACGACGGCACGGGGACGCGGTCGATCAGCGTCTCCAGGTCGGGAGCGGACATCAACTGCCTCGCGGGGAGGGCGAGGGGCGGCGGCAGGTCGACGGTGACCGCGGCGAGCGTCGGCTCGTCGCTCTTCGCCGTCCAGCAGCGCAGGATCACCTTCAGGTTCTCGGCCTGGTAGCGGCGGAGTATCGCGAGGAAGACGTCGGCCTCCCACCCGTCGAGCACGCGGAAGAGGTGATGGAGCGATGCCACGTGCTCCGCGGTGAGGTGGCGCTGGAGACCGAGGGCGTCGCCGATGGGTTGGTCGGGCGCGAGCGCTGCGGCGAGGTCGCGGAGGGTCGGCTGGCTGCAGAGGGGCATCAGCCGCGCGCCCTCGTGCAACTTGCCGCGCATCCCGCGGACCTTCGCGACGATGAAGTCAAGGTTCGTCATTGGCAGACCGCGGAACTCCGGGTTCCGTCACCGGCCGGTCAGCGCGGCGAGGATGAGGGCCTTCGCCGCTTCGGCTTTCTCCGGCGGCACGTCGCGCAGCCGGTCGGCCCTCTGATCGATCTCGGCGAGTTGGGTGTCGCGGCGCGCCCGCGCCTCGCTGACGCGGGTCTCGACGAGCGCCGCTGCGTCGGCTTGTGCCTCGCGCTCGGCCGCGTCCTGGATCGCGGCGGCCTCGCGCCGCGCGCGGCGTACCACCTCGGCCGCTTCCTTGTCGGCCGCGGCGACGATTTCCTTCGCCTCGGCCTCGACCTTCAGCATCTCGGCGATCGTTTCCTTCATCGGCCCTAGAGCGCCTCCGCCTCGGCCAGTTCGATGTGCCGCAGAAATTCCTCGGGCGTCTTCGCGTTGATGAGCCGGTCGTACATGCCCGGCTCGTTGAGGCACATCGCAATCTCGGACAGCGTCTGCAGGTGCGGGCCCGGGTTGTTCACCTCGGCCAGCACGAGGAAGACGAGGTGCACGGGCTTGCCGTCGATGGCGTCGAACTCGATGCCGCCGGCCGACGTGCCCGCGGCCGCCACGATCTCGCGGATCGTCTCGTCCTTGCCGTGCGGGATCGCGACCCCGTTCCCGATGCCCGTGCTCTTCATTTCTTCGCGGCGGTAGAGGGCGTCGAGGGCGGCCTCGCGGTCGGCGAGCCGGCCAGACCGCACGAGAAGATCCACCAACTCCTCGAACGACTCCTCTTTATCGGTCGACTCCAGCCCGAGTTTCACAACGCTCGAGTCGAGTAACTCCAAGAGCTTCATGGCGGCGATTCTCTTTCTCAATGGTGCGGAAACGCGGCTTCCAAGCAGCGGGGTCGATGGTAGCAGAGGGCGCGCGCCTTTGCAATCCCAATTCCAGTGCGGCGAGCTGACTTCTCTGCGTGAATCCAACGAGTTCCCGCCGAGTTCCCGACCGGGTAACACTTCAGCCAAGTGGGGTCGCGAGGACGAGAAGCGATGACAGGGCGGCTGCGAAGCTGGCGATAGAGTCTGCAGAGCAAACGCCAGCCGTACCGGCGGAACGGCACGTCTCCGCTCCCCTTCGACAAGCTCAGGGTCGCTTCGCTGGCGCCCGCTCCGAAGGTGCGTGTCTCCGTTTTTCGCCCGCAGCGCTGTCGAGACACGCAGGTGGAAAACAGGGACTGCCACCCGCTGGCTGTCCCGTTTTCCGTCCTTGCGCTCTTCACTTGGCTGAAGCGTTACTCGACCGGGAAGACCTTGCGCCGAGGAGGCATTGCGTCGACGAGGCGGCCGCCCGCGGACCCCTGCGAGGAGGGCCGCGAACGGGTGGCCAGCCCGAGCCCGTTGACCACATAGTATCTGCTATGCGGCAGGGTGTTCGCCTGCACGTGCAGGCAAACACCCTGCCGCGACGCACGAAGGCCCTCGCCACGGCTGCGACATAGTCCTATGCGCAGGGCTTACCGGATTCCGCACGCCACTGGCGGATCGGCGGTTATGGTCGTCTCAGCAGAACCACGGGGCTCGGCGATCCGTGATCGGCCCTTGACAACGCAACCAGTTCCGATCTGACCGGAGGCTACGGCGAGATAAAGACGGGGCGCGGCGTGGACTAGAGGATGACGCCCTTGCGGCGGGCGCCGGAGCCGCGTTTGGTCTTTCCAGAGCCGGAACGGCCCGAGGTCGAGCGCTTCGGCGCCTGCTCTGCGCCGCCGTGGGTCAGGGCTTCCTTCGCGGCCCTGCGGGCGGTGTCGGCCGCTTTGCGAGCGACCTCCGCGGCGGCGGCTGTCGCTTGGGCGATGTGCTGAAGCTCCGATGTCTGGTCCAGCTCGGCTCGGCCGGCGGCCGCCTGCGCGGTGGCCTCGGCGCGCTCGGCCGCGGCCCGGGCCTCTTGCGCTGCGCGCGTCGCCTCTTCGGCCGCCTGCTTCGCGTAGCGGGCCGCGCGGTCGGCGTCTTTCGCGATACGCGTCAACTGAGCGAGCGGATGGCGGATGGCCTCTTCGACGGCTTCCTTCGGGGTGGCGCTGGGCTGCGACGCCTGCTCGCGCGCCTCGACCGCGAGTTGTGCC
Organism: uncultured Planctomycetota bacterium; assembly: GCA_964385685.1. Taxonomy (GTDB): domain Bacteria; phylum Planctomycetota; class PUPC01; order PUPC01; family PUPC01; genus CAYLQD01. The sequence goes on from CAYLQD010000044.1 coordinate 17,142, forward strand.
GCGGCATCTGCTGCCGCGCCGGCGGTTGTCAGGGCCTGCTGAGCCGCGCTGCGGGCCTCTTCCGCGACGGATTCCGCGACGCGCACCGTCTCGCTCGCATCGCGTGCGGCCTGGGTTGCGGCATCGGCGGCGGCCTTGAGTTCCATGGGCTCCGGCTGGCGATCGCTCTGCTCGCTCAGCCGCGCGACGGCGTCGTTGGCCTGATGCGCCGCGTCGCGCGCCTCGCTCGCGACCGTCTCGGCGGCGTGGGCGGTCTCGCTCGCATCGCGCGCGGCCTGGGTCGCGGCATCGGCGGCGGCCTTGAGCTCCGCGGGCTCCGGCTGGTGATCGCTCTGCTCGCTCAGCCGCGCGACAGCGTCGTTGGCCTGATGCGCCGCGTCGCGTGCCTCGCTCGCGACGGACTCGGCGGCATGGGCGGTCTCGCTCGCATCGCGCGCGGCCTGGGTCGCTGCATCGGCGGCGGCCTTGAGTTCCGCGGGCTCCGGCTGGCGATCGCTCTGCTCGCTCAGCCGCGCGATCGCGTCGTTGGCCTGATGCGCCGCGTCGCGCGCCTCGCTCGCGACCGTCTCGGCGGCGTGGGCGGTCTCGCTCGCATCGCGCGCGGCTCGGGTCGCGCGATCCGTGGCCTCGCGGGCGATTCCGGCCGCATCTTCGGCGGCGAGCCGGAGATCGTCGACGGATACCTGCTCGCCCCGCTCGCGGGCCTCGTTCGCCGTCGCCTGAGCCGCCTCCGCCGCCTCCTTCGCGGCCCGCGCCGACGCGATGGCCTCGGCAATCTGTTCCGTGTCGGTCGCTGCCGCCTGGCTCGCGCGTTCGACCGCATCCCCGGCCGCCGTCTGTGCGTCACGTGCCGCGGCTTGGGCTTCGTCGGCAATGCGCCTCGCATCGTCCGCTGCGCCGCGAGCGCTTTCCGCGGCCTCGGCCGCAGCGTCGATGAGGGGCCTCAGGTCGTCAGCGTTGACCTTCCCGGTCTGCTTAACCAGTTCACGTGGCGGCGCTTTCCTGATCTGATCCACGGCACCTTCGGCGATCCGGCGTGCGTCTTCTGCCAGTTCGCTCGCGGTCTGCGCTTGGGCGAGCGCCTCGGCAACCCGCTCGGCCTCGGCGGCCTGTGTCTTACGCGTGTCTTCGAGCGCGGCGTCCAGGTCTTTTCGTGCGTTGTGTGTCGCTTCTCTTTCGGCCTGCGCCTGAGCCAGTGCCTCGGCAACCCGCTCGGCCTCGGCGGCATGCGCCTCACGGGTGTTATCGAGAGCGCCATCGAGCGCCTTACGCAGGTCTTCGGCCGCGCTGTTGGCGCCGCGAGCTTCCGCAAGCGCCTGGTCGGCAGTTTGTTTCGCGGTCTCGGCTGTCTCCCGAGCGCCCGCGCCGGCGCCGTCCACCTGCTCTCGGGCCTCGGTCGCGATCTGCTCGGCGTTGTGCGCCGCCTGGGCCGCGGCCTCGGTGGCTTGGGTCGCGCTTGCGACGGCCTGGCGCAGCTCGTCCGCGGGCAGGGAGTCGGCCTTCTTGGCGGCGGCACGCGCGTCCGTCCGGGCCTCTTCAGCCGCGCCGAGCGCGTGGTCGGCAGTTTGTTTCGCGGCCCCGGCCGTCTCCTGAGCGCCCGCGCCGGCGCCGTCCACCTGCTCTCGGGCCTCGGTCGCGATCCGCTCGGCGTTGTGCACCGCCTGGGCCGCGGCCTCGGCGGCTTGGGTCGCGCTTGCGACGGCCTGGCGCAGCTCGTCCGCGGGCAGGGAGTCGGCCTTCTTGGCGGCGGCACGCGCGTCACGCGTTGCCTGCTCCGCCGCTTCTGCGGCCGCGTGCGTTTCCTGTATCGTTGCGGCGACCTGCTGGGCCAGCTCGACCTGCGCCTGCTCGGCCTGGTCCGCGGAGCGGCGGGCGACGTCGCCGGCTTCGACAGCGGCCTGGTGGGCGCGTTCGGCGGTCTGCTGCGCCGCGTCTGCGGCCTGCGACGCAAGAGCGAGCGCCTCGCGAACGTCGGGGAGTTGCGCATCGCCGACCATGCGGGTCGCCTCCTCGGACGCGTTCCTCGCCTCACGTACCAATGCGTCGAGGTCATCGATGCGCCGGGCCACTTCGTTCGCGTGTCCAGTGCCGGCCGCCCGCGCCTCGTCGACCAGCTTGTCAAGAGCGTCGACGCGCTCGCTCACCTTGCGCAGCCCCTCGTCCTGAGTCGTTTGCGTCTCGCTGACGGCGGCGGTCATTTCGCGGGCAGCGCTCTGCGCTTCGCGCGCCGCGATCTGCGCCTTCTCGGCGACCGACGTCGCGTCCCTCGCGGCATCAGCTGCCTGCCGAGCGCCGTCGCGGGCGCCCTCGGCGATCTGACGCAGTTCGGCGACCGGCAGTTCTCCGGTCTTGTCGCGGGCCTCGTTGGCCGCGGCGGTGGCGCGCTCCGCGGCTTCAGCCGCGCGTCCAGCGATCTCTCGAGAGTTTTCCGCCGCCGTTGCCGCTGCCTCGGCCGTCTGCCTGACGCCGGCTGCTTCTGCTCGGGCCTGTTCCGCGGCGGCGAGTGAGTCGGATCGAACGGCGTCCACGGCTCCGCGCGTTTCCTCGGCCGACGCTGCGGAACGCCGGGCCGCGTCAGACGCCTCCGCGGCCGCCTGCTTGGCTTGGTCGGCGGCTTGACCGGCCGTCTGCGCCTTCTCGGCGAGCGATTCGATCTGTTGCCCCTGGCCGGCCTGCGTTTGCCTGACGTCCTCGAGCGCCTGACGCGCCGCCGCCGCCTCGTTGCTGGCCTGCCGCAGTTCCTCTGCGCCGGCTCTGGCGCTACTCAGGGCCTCCGCCGCATCGGCTTTCGCCGTCGTGACGGCTTCGGCCGCCTCGCGGGCGACGTTCGTCGCGGTCTCTGCGGCGCCGTTGGCCGAGCTGATTGCCTCCCGCAGCTCGGTCGGATCGAACTGGTCCCCGGCCGCCTCGGTCGCCTGCGTCGCGGTCGTCCGAGCGGCCGCCGCCAGTTCGCGCGCTTCCGCCGCGGCAGCGGCGGCCTCGCGGGCGATTCTGGTCGCATCGCTGGCCGTTTTCTCAGCGGCCCCGGCGGTCTGCGCCGCGCCGCCGATCGCCTCCCGCAGCTCGGTCGGATCGATGTGCCCGACCTTTTCGGCCGCGTCTTGTGCCAGGGAACCCGCGTCACGCGCGGCCTCGAGCGCTTCGCGCGCGACATCCATCGCCGCCTGCGCGGCGACGCCCGCCTCGACTCGCGCCTCGTCGGCGGCCTGCTTCGCCGCGAGCGCCTCGCGCGTCGCCTCGGCCGACTGCTCGTTCTCCCCGGCCTGCAACTGCTCGGTGCGTGCCAGCGCCTCGCGTGCGGCGGCCCCGGCCGCCTGGGCACCTTCCGCGAGCGTCCGTGCGGCGCCGAGGGCCTCTCGCGCGGCCATGACGGCCTGTCCCGCGGCCTCGCGCGCGGCTCTCGCCTCTTCGCGTGCCCGGGCGATCTCGTTGGCCAGCTCGGCGGGCGGCTCGACCGCGCCTTCGTTCTGCTGCGCTTTGGCGAGGGCCTTGGTCGCCACATCGCGGGCGTCCTTCGCGGCGTCGAGCGCCTGGCCGGCGAGCGCGGCGACTCTGTCGGCGGCCTTTCGGGACTCCGCCTCCTGCGCGGGATCAGCGGGCTCGCGAGTTGTCGGCTCTTCTTTGGGGGATTCGGCCGGCGCCTCAGGCTTCGTACCCGACGGCGACTTCACTCTGCGAGCGCTTTTTTTTTCGCGTCCGCGGGGCGGTCGGCGTCGTGGATCTCGACGTCGACGACGCGGAGGGCCTCCTCGACGGTCGTCTCGCCCGCGAGAATCTTCCGGATCGCGTCCTGCGCCATCGTGGTCGCGCCCTCTTCGATCGCCGCATCGCGAATGAGGCGCGACGACGCCCGCTCCAGGACGAGCCGCCGGACCTCGTCGGTCACGACGATCAGCTCGAACACGCCCGTCCGGCCCTTGTAGCCGGTGTCGGCGCAGTGGCCGCAGCCGGCGGCGCGGTAGAGCGTGACCGTCTCGTCGCCGTTGTCGGGGGTGAACCCGAGCCGGTGGAGTGCGGAGGAGCTGGCCTCGTATTCCTGGCGGCACTTGGGGCAGAGGAGACGCACGAGCCGCTGCGCGAGCACGCCGATCGTGCTCGACGTCACGAGGAAGGGCTCCATCTCCATATCGAGTAGGCGGGTGAACGCGCCGGCGGCGTCGTTGGTGTGGAGGGTCGAGAGGACGAGGTGTCCGGTGAGCGACGCCTCGCTCGCGAGCATGGCCGTCTCGCGGTCGCGGATCTCTCCGACCATGGCGATGTCGGGGTCCTGGCGGAGGACACTTCGGAGCACGGCCGCGAATGTCAGCCCGGCCCGCGGGTTGATCTCGATCTGCGTCAGGCCCGAGATCTTCTGCTCGACCGGGTCTTCGACCGTAATGATGTTGCGGTCCGCGGTGTTGAGCTGGTTGAGGGCCGCATAGAGGGTGGTCGACTTGCCCGAGCCCGTCGGGCCTGTCACAAGGATGAGCCCGTAAGGCCGCGCGATGACCTCCTCAAAGCGCTTGCGGTCCTCGGTCGAGAACCCAAGCTTGGCGGCGTTGCTCAGGGTCGACTGCTGCTTGGCGACTCGCATCACGACCTTCTCGCCCGTGATGCCCGGGAGGGTGGAGACGCGGAGGTCGAAGTCCATGCCGCCGGTCCGGAGCGACAGGCGCCCGTCCTGGGGCACCCGCTTCTCCGCGATGTTCATGTTCGAGATGACTTTGATGCGCGAGATGACCGAGCGTGCGACGGCCGCGGGCAGGGCAGGGCCGTCGTGGAGCACGCCGTCGACGCGGTACCGCACCCGGATGCGCTCGCGCTCGGGCTGGACGTGGATGTCGCTGGCGTTGCAGGCGATGCCCCGCGCGATCACGGCGTTGACGAGCCGGATGATGGGCTCTTCCTCGGCGCTCGAGGCGAGTTGCTCGAGCGAGAGGTCGTCGACCTCCTCCGCCCTGACCTCGACCGTGTCGACAGCGATGTCCTTCGCGGCGTCGACGCCCGCGCCCGTCAACTGGTTGAGCCGTTCGATCAGCGCGTCTTCCGTCGTGATGAGCGGAACGATGTCGCACCCGGTCACGATGTGCGCCTCGTCGACGGCGCGGATGTTGAGCGGGTCGACGATGGCCAGCATCATCCGGCTGTCGTCGATGCGGAGGGGCAGGATCTTGTGCTCGCGCAGCAGGTGTTCGGGCAGCATGGCAACCGCGTCGGGCTCGATCTCGACGTCGTCGAGATCGACGTACGGCAGGCCCCACTGCTTGCCGAGGCAGCGGGCCTTGTCTTCCTCGGTCATGCCGTTAATGCGAACGAGCACGTCGCAGAGCGGATCGTTGCGGCCGGCCTGTCGGGACTGGCGCTGGATTTCGAGACCGCGCTCGAGGGTCTCCTCGCTGACGCCGGCCGCCTCGCGCAGGATGGCCCCGATCGGCCGGGGGTCGCAGCGGGTGAGGGGCCCGTCACCCATCCGTCGTCTCCGGTGGTACTTCGGTCTGGTCGGACGTTCCGACGATGCGCCCGATCTCGACCTCGAACTGCGTGATGTTGGCGGCCGAGGCCCTCGGCTCCGGCCCCGCGGGCCGCGCGATCGAGATCACGATGTTGCCCTTGCCCGCGTGTTTCGCCGCGTACATCGTGCGGTCGGCGTCTTCGAGCAGCTCGCGGCGCGAGTTGGCGTTCACGGGGTAGGAGCTGATGCCGATGCTGGCCGACGCGCCGTGAATGGTGCGCGGCTCGCCGACGTCTGCGTGCTGCGCCGTGACGACGATGCCGCTGAGGCGCTCGGCGATACGGTGTGCGACGACGCTCGCGCACTGGCTGTCGGTGTCGGGCAGCACGAGGACGAATTCGTCGCCGCCGACCCGCCCGACAAAGTCGTTCTCGCGGATCGACTCCTTGAGCGCGTGCCCGATGGCCCGTAGCAGCAGGTCGCCGGCGCGGTGTCCGTGCGCGTCGTTCACCTCCTTGAAGTCGTCGACGTCGATGTAGACGACCGTGATGGGGTTTTTCGAGAGCTGGGCCTCGCGGAACTCCTCGGCGAGGAACTTGGCGGTGTGGCGGCGGTTGCCCAGCCCGGTCAGATCGTCGGTGTGCGTCATTTGCTCGATCCGCGGCCCGGCCCCGAGGGTCAGGTGGCGGAAGAAGGCGAGCTGGCCGATGGTCAGGAGGAAGCTGGCGACGCCGTAGAAGCACAAGCTCGCGAAATCGAGGTACTCGATTCTCTCGGGCCGGACGAAGACCCGGAGCGCCAGGTAGGCGAGAATCACGACCGTGACGGCCGCCATGGCGAGCAGAATGATGACGAACCGCATCCGGATGTGGCGCAGTTCACGCAGCTCAAGTTTGTGCTTCCTGGCCAACCCAATTCCTCCTCTGCCCCGAAGGCGCTGTCGGCGGCCTTCAGGGCGGCTCAGACGCGTCAGGCCCCGGGGCGGTGTCGCTTCATCCGCGCGGAGCGTCGGCCGGGCGCTCGTGTGGAACGCCCGCCGAGCGGCGCGCACCGCCCGCGGGAACTCACAAGAAAGTATCGTACCAAACGACCGAGCGGGTGAGTCATAAACCGTGGCAAATATGGACTCTGGGCGCTTCCGCCGGGCTGTCCGGCCGGCCGCTTTCCCGCCTCCCAGATGGCGGAAATGGGCCGACTTGCCGGGGCATGCCGCCGGTCGGTGCCCGAGATCTGTTCTGTCGCTCCGAAAACGCTCGCTCTCGCCCCCGGGCACGGTGGCTCGGGGGCATTCGGCCAGTATAGGGCGGGGCGGCAGCGTCCGTCAACGCCGGGCGCGGCCCGGCGTGGATACTCCGAACGCGGGGTATTCTAGCGCGGTTGGCGCCAGCTATGGTGGGTGGCCTGCGCCCGTGGGACACACGGGCGAGACGCCCGTGCCACGAAAAACGAGATCCGCCGTCCCCATCACCCCGTGTTCAGAAGATCCACTGCGCGGCCCGCTCGGCATGGACCGCGGCGTGTCGCGGTCCGTGGAGCGGGCGTGGCGGGGAAGGGGTGGGTCGGTTACCAGCGTCGCGTGACGGTGACGGACCGGCCCTTGGGCACGGGGATCCCGCGGTAGAGCGTGCGGGTCGTGCTGCCTTCGGTCTCGACGGGCGTGCCGCCGGTCTCGTCGTCGTCATCCGGGGGCGGAGGCTCGTCGGGCTCTCCGTCATCCGAGCCGCCGTCGTCGGGGTCCGACGGATCATCGTCCGGGGCCATCCGGCCGACGACCCACGCGAAGCCATATTGGTCGGCGAACGCCTGCGCGGCCTCGCCCATGCAGTCGCTCTGATAGCCGTCGAAGTTCGTGCTGTTCTTGTTCTGGCTGTGCAGGGCCTTGGGCATGAACGTCATCACGGCGGCGACGTCCTGGTAGGTCACATCGGGGTCCGACAGGTCCTCGTGGCCGAGCTCGAAGATCACGAGCAGCTGGTGCGGGGCGAGCGTCACGATCTTCGTTTCCACGTCGACGGCCCGCGAGAGCAGGCCTTCGTTGATTTCCACGGGCGGGTCGGCGGCGAACGGCTCCGGCACCTCGTCGGCGACCGCACCGATCGCGTGTCCGGTTCCGTCGGCGGTGTGGTAGGCGGTGCTCTGGGCTCCGTTGCACGAGATGGCCTTGAGCGCGAGCACCTCGCCGGCGTAGATCTTCTTCTTGTACCGGTAGTTTTTCTTCACCTTGTTGCCGTTTCGCAGGTCATACCAGGTGTCGTTCACCTTGAGTTTCATCTTGATGGGCACGGACTGGTTGTTCTCGTTCTTCAGCGTCGTGCCGAGCACGCGGACGGCGAGCGACGTGTCCTCGTTGACGGTGATCGTGCCGTCGGTGCCGATCATGATCTGGTCGGGGGGCGCCGCATCCTCTCCCTCGTCCTCGTCATCGTCTTCGGGCGGCGGGTCGTCTTCGCCCGAGTCGCCGGGGCTGCCGGCCAGCGCGAAGTCGACCAGCAGGACGAGGTCCTGCATGTCGAAGGCGGCGCTGTTCCGGTTGGTCGTGCCCAGCTCGAACAGCACGACCGCCTGGTGGTCTTGGATCGTGATGAGTCCGGTGGCCTCGTCGATGATGGGCGCGCAGAACTCGGTAATTTCGGGCTGGCCGTCGAACGGGTCGAACTCGGGCGGCGCGTCGCCGTTCCGGAGGACGAGGACCTGGCCCGGGTCGTCGACGGACGTGTACTCGCGCGACCACGAACTATAGCTGGCCCGCCCCTTGACCGAGAGGCGGGTGCCGGCGGGCACTTCGACGGAATACGACTCGCCGCCCTCGACGGGATTCCCGCCGAAGAGCCACTGCCAGTTGTACTGCTCGCTCGATCCCTCCTCACATATCAGGGCGTTATTCGCGTTGATGTCGATCCACCAGTGGCCGTTCCCGCCCTCGTTGGTGTTCCGGAGGTCCACGGTCATCTCGAGCGACGAGATGATGTAGACGTCACCGTTGTGGACCGAGTAGGGCTGGCCGTTGACGGTGATGCTGTTCTGGTTTCCGTTGCCCTTCGGTTTGACGCGAATCAGCGTCGCCTGGCCCGCATAGGTCAGCTCGCCGTTGGAGTCGTGGAGGTCGTCGCGCGTGATGATGCTGCCGTCGGGCTTCGTGAGGACAAACTCGAAGTCGCTGCTGTTGTTGGGATTGATGTTGAGCGAGCCGCCGATCGCCTGATCGCCGCCCGGCGGGACAACGCTCGCGCCGGTCTGCACGGGGACGTCCGGGCCGCCGGCGCCCCACGTGATGGCCTTGCCGAGCACGGTGATCGTTGCGATGCAGTCCACGGCCGGGACGATGTTCTGATCCGGGTCAATCTCGTACTCGGGCGGGGGCGGGGGCTCGTCGGCGGGAACGTGCCCCTGGCCCGCCATGCGGCCGATGACGCGCACGTCACCGGAATAGGTGCTGACCTTGAGCCCGTCCGGCTGGCTGCCGGGGTCCGGGATGATTTCCGCTTCGGCGGTGCCGTTTCGCATGAACACCAGCCCCGGCTCGGACCCGATCTCGATGATGTCGGTGTCTCCGGCCGTCGCCGTCAACGTCACGGCCTCTCCTTTGTCTTCGACCTTGACAATGTTGAATGCCGTGCCGTCGTCGGCCGTGAACGACTGGACAATTCGGACGGCGTCGCCGACGCCGAGCCGGACCCGGCTGCCGTTCCCGAGCCGAATGACGCCCCCGACGACCAGGTCGCCCGCCTCAGCGGGTCCGTCGTTGTGGAAGACGGGCATCTTCTCGACGATGTCGGCCCGTCCATTGGCGAAGAGGACGACGGCGCGCTCCTTGATGAAGCGCGAATCGAGGCCGAGCACGTACGAGTTTGCGTCGCCGCGGACCGGGGTGACGTACGCGGCGTTCAGCGGCGCCGCGCCTTCGCCCTCATGAGCGTCCGACTCGAGCGCAGCCTCGTCGTCGATGTACGGGGCGAGGTCCTGCTCGAGCTGCGCCGGATACGCATCGGGGTAGGTCCGGTGCTTCTGGTAGTAGAGCTGGAGCGAGGTGCCGAGATGCTGCGAGCGCACGACGAGGCTCGCGGCCTCGGCCTCGCATCGCAGCCAGACCCCGCCTTGGACGACCAGGGCGCCCAGAATGACGAGCACCCCGGCCGTGACCAGGATTTCGCAGATCGTAAACGCTCTTCGGCGGTTGAGGCTCATTACGCAACGCATAGTCAAGACTCCTGTGGAAGGTTGCCCGTCCGTCCGGCAGCCCGTGTGACGGGCCGACCCCACCGCCGCGCGGGGCGGAGTCGCGCGGCGGCGGGGGGCCGTCCAAGCCGGAGGGAGCGGAGCGAAGCGTGGTTCGTGTCCAGTGTCATCACGTCATAGTCCCTATGTCCGTGTCACGCCATCTTCCATAGCAAGCGCCGTGCCTGACCGTTCCCGCGCCGACAGGAAACGAATCGGTGTGACGTAAGGGCTTGTCGCTCAACGTGATACAACCGAAGAAAGAGGACGGGAAGTGCCGGCGGTTCTCGCGGGCGGGTCTATTTTCCTGTATCGAGCCAATACAGTATGGCTGCCTCATCAGGGCGAACCTCTTGAGCGACAATGCGTTACGCATCTGTCGCCTTAGGGCGAAGATGTACTACAACAGGACTCATGCGGTTGCG
>CAYLQD010000045.1:0-26938 GCA_964385685.1 uncultured Planctomycetota bacterium
TAGTAAGGTTGTCGAGCAGCCCTTCGGACTGCTCGACTCTTTATACGAGGAGAAATACTGTCGTGTGTAGAGGCGACCGACGGCCCGAACTCGGACCCCATCAGTCGGGAGTATCCGCTCTAGGAGTTCCAGTGTGGCTCTCGAAAACCAACGCCGGCCGGACCGGGGCGATGGGACATACATCAACCCTATCCTCGGCGGGGATTTCCCCGACCCGTCCGTCGTCCGGGTCGGCGGCGACTACTACCTGACCCACTCGTCGTTCAACTACGCGCCCGGGCTGCTCGTCTGGCACTCGGGCGACCTCGTCAACTGGGAGCCGGTCGGGCATGCGCTCTCCGAACACGACGGCGACATCTGGGCACCCGACATCTGCCACCACGACGGCACGTTCATCATCTACTACCCGACCTCCGGCACCAACCACGCCGTCACCGCGACCGACCCCGCGGGGCCGTGGACGAAGCCCGTCGACCTCGGCGTCGGCGGGATCGACCCCGGACACGTCGTCGCGCCCGACGGCACCCGCTTTCCGCGCCTTCCGCTATCGCGCTTTGTGACGCAATAACTCGCCGCGGAGTTTCTCGTTTGGAGTGCGGCGGCACGACGCCGCTTTCAATCCCTGCGGAGCGGGGAGCGATTCCGCCCAGCCCGCCGTCGTCAGAAATCGTCCATCACGCTCACGCGGTCCGTCCTGAGACGCTCGACCGTGCGACAGAAGGCCGGATCGGCCGTCCGCTCGAACCACGCCGCAGAGCACCACGGATACGCGGCCGCCGCCTCGGCGACACCGTGATGCACCGGATTCGTGTGCACGTAACGCAGCCGCGCGAGGTACGATCGCTCATACGTGATCTGGCTATCCCAATACTGGTACCACACGCGGCGCCCGCGCTCAGTGTCGATGCGGTTGAATTCCTTCGCGGTCAGCATGTGCAGCTTGCCGATGAGCGGCCGCAACGTGGTCGCGTCCGCCGGGGAGACGCCCACGAAGTGATAGTGGTTTGACAGAATCGCCCACGCCTGGAGTTGCCAGCCGAACTCCTCGGCAACGGCAAAGAGAGTGTTGTGAGCAAAGCCGAGCTTTGCGTCGCTGTCGAGGAAGTGGGCCTTGTGATATGTCCCGGCGGTGACCATGAACGTGCCGCTCTCGTCGAAACGGTGGAGCGGCGCGTGCGGCCAGTCGGGCGGTGTCATCGGTCAGCGCCTGTCGAAGAGGGACTGTGAACGTGTTCGCGGCCGCTCCGCGGCCAAGTCAAAGCGGCGTCGTGCCGCCGCACTCCAAATGCACAGACCACGGCCGTCGCTCTGCGTCTAATTGTGTTTCTGTTCCGTCGTGTTCAGGAGGGCAAGGACGGTCACGTCGTCGGCCTGGGGCGCGTGGCTGCGGAACGCGTCGGCGGAGTCGACAACCTGCCGCACCATCTCGCCGGCCGCGCCGAACCCCCCTGCCGCGAGCGCCCGCTCCAGCCCGTCCATCCCGAACGCCTCTTCGCCGGGCGACTCGGCCTCGGTGATCCCATCGGTCACGAGCACGAGGGCGGCGCCGGGTTCGAGCTGTGCGGTCGCCGACTGGAACGGCGTCTCGAGCATGCCCACCGGCGGGTTGCTGGCCTCGCCGAGCGCCTCGGCGCCCGCTCCGCCGAGCACCTTGAGCGGCGGCATGTGTCCGGCGTTGACGTACTCGAGGGTGCCGTCGGCGGGCGAGTAGAGCCCGAGGAACATGGTCGCGAACATGTCGTCGGGCGTGCTCTGCTCGAGATGCCGGTTGACGTGCTCCATCACGGTCGCGACGTCGGTGCTGAAGGCCATGGTCGCGCGGAGGGTGGCCTGGAGGTTGGACATGACCATCGCGGCGGGCAGGCCCTTGCCGGAGACGTCGGCGACGGTGAAGGCGACGCGGCCGTCGGGCAGTTGCCAGAGGTCGCAGTAGTCGCCGCCGACCCACATCGCGGGTCGGTAGCAGGTTGCGATGTCGACGCCGGGGATGTCGGCGACGCCCTGCGGCATGAGGCGCTGCTGGATGTCGCGGGCCCAGCCGAGCTGTTTGTCGAGCGCGGTCCGCTGGGCGCGGTCTTCGGAGAGCAGCAAGCTCTTGCGTGCGAACGCCGTCTGCCGCGCGACGGCGCGGGCGAAGTCGAGCATATCGACGTCGCCGCCGGTGAGCGGGATGTCGAGGTAGAGCGCGTCGGTGTAGTCGTCGGTGATGACGATCGGCGCGGCGCAGACGGTCCGCGGGCTTTGCGCGTCGATGATGGTCAGCTTCATCTGGTCGGCGCCGCCGCCCAGGTTGCCGGCGATGACGGGCTCGCCCGACTCGCGGACGGCCCGGAGGACACGGCGCGAGAGATGGACCTCCGACGTCGCGTCGTCGGCCGGCGCGCCCGACGTCCCGCCGAAGTGAAGCGCAAGCAGCTCGGGGTCGGCGGCATCGCCGTCGCCCTTGAGCCGCACGACGGCCGCCATCTGCCTGGGCTTCGAGGCGACGCAGCGGCAGGCCTCGGGATACAGCTCGGCGGGGCCGGTCAATTCCGTGATGCACTCGACGAGCGCGTCGAGCTGCCGCATCCGGTCACGGCTGAGCGAGCCGGGCGCGCTCGACTCCTGCAGGATGACGTCGGCGGCGTCTTCGAGCACGGCCGTCTTCGTGACGATCGTCGCGTCGGGCGCGATCTGCGCGTCGGGCTCTTGCGAGAAGACGAGCACGCACGAGCCGACGACGGCCTTCGTGCCGGGCCCAAGGGCGCACGCCCCGACGCGCTCGCCGCCGATCCAGACGCCGTTCCCGCTGCCAAGGTCCTCGATGATCCAGCGGCCGAAGGGGTCGCGGAAGATGCGGGCGTGGCGGCGCGAGACCTCGGCGCTGCCCAGGCAGATGTCGCAGTCGGGCGAGCGGCCGATGAGGGTGCCCTTCGGCTTGAGCTGCACCTGCTGCGGCTCGGCGTCGTCGCTGTGGACGGTGATTGTCGGTACCATGCCCCCTCCGCGTCGTCGACCGTATGCCTTGATTCTATGCCCGCGGGGCGCGTTCGTCAACCGGCGGGCGTCAACAAAGTGGATGCTCTGAACGCGGGCTACTTGCCGGAAAGCCGGTACAGCCAGCGAGTGGCAGTCCCGGTTTTCCGGCCTGGCGGCGCTCGAGTGGGGCGAAAAACGGGGACTGGCACCAGCGAAGCGAACGAAGTGAGCATAGACGTGCCTGTACCCGCTTTTCGCCTCAGTCCAGCCCGCGTCCAAAATATCCACTCGCGTCAACAAAAAGTCGCTCCGCCTGCTCGTGTGCCGTAGACTGGTAGGGATGACGAAGGGCGCGGAAGAGGCCAAGATGGCCGCCGGGGGCGCGGGCGCTGATCCGGGCGCGCCGGCCGCGGGCGCGACGGGGGCCGGCCGGCGACGTCTCATCGCGGCGGTGCTCGCGGTCGTGGGCGTGTACGCGGCGATCTCGTTCGCGTGGTCGCTCCAGAGCATCTGGCTCGACCGAATGGCGAAGGACCCGTCGCTCCTCGTTCTCAAGGCGGACGCGCTGGGCTACTACCGGCTGGCTATCGAGGGCCGGCCGTTCTTCGCCGCGTCGACCCGCGAGCCGCTGTTCCCGCGGATGATGCGGTGGACGGTTCTGGCTTTCGGCGACCCCGCGCCCGCCGACGCAGCGGCCGATCTCCGCAACCAACTGCTCGTCCGCCGGATGACATCGTGGGTCGGCCTCGGCCTGATCGCGCTGATCGGCGTGCTCGGCTGGCGGCTCGCCGGGCCGTGGGGGGGCGTCATCGGAAGCTGGATGTACGCGGCCAGTTCGCAGGCAAACTACCTCGCCGTCGCGGCGCTGCGGCACACAACGATGGGCGTTCTGCTCGTCTCGCTCGTTCTGTTGCTGCTGAGCCGGCCGCGCCGCCGGGCGCTGCGCTGGGCGAGGGCGGCTGCGGTATGTCTGCTGTGCGCCGCGCTGCCACTCGTGCGCATCTCGTCGCTGGCGGTGGTGCCGCTGATCGTCGTCGGCTGGGCGGCGCTGCGCGTGCTCGGGAATCGGAGGGAGCGCCCGGCCCGCGTGACGATCCTGGAGGCCGCGGCGTATCTTGCCGTGGCCGTCCTGGCCGTCAGCCCGTACCTGCTCGCGTGCCGGCGCGAGCACGGCCACCCGTTCTCGGCGATGAACAAGCACGCGACGTTCTGGCGGAACCACGAGTTCGCAGGCCGGCCCGGCTTTCCGACAAAAGAGGAGGTGATCCGGGACTCGTACACGGGCGAGCCGATCACGTCGGGGCAATACGTGTTCGGGCTGCACACGCTCCCGCAGGTCGCGGCGCGGTACGCGGACGGCTATTGGTTGTCGGTGACGCGATACGTCCCCCGCATCTTCGCGTGGACGGGGCGGGAGGAGGGCCGCGTGCGCGTGGTGCGCTACCACGTCGTGTGGTTGTGGCTCGTGGGGCTGGCGTGGGCGTGCTGGAAGCGGCGGACGCACGGGCTGCTCGTCGTCGCCACGTTCGCCGCGCAGTTCCCGTTCGCCTTCATCGTGCCGCTCAACACCGTGCTGCCGCAGGAGATGCTCGGCGGGGTCGAGCCGCGGTTCACGATGCCGATGGCGCCGTTTGTCGCGGTGCTGGTTGGCGTCGGGGTCGTCGGGCTCGCGCGGTTTGCCTGGCGTGTCATCGTGACGAAGCGGGAGAGGCGTTCGCCGGCGGCCTGATGGGTCAGCTCACCCCTGCCTCTGCGCCCCCGCTCCCGGCGCCGGCCTCCGCGCCGTCCGGCCTACGCCTTGGTCCTATGCCTGCGGGGCGCGTTATTGAGTCCCATGTTGATAATGGAAATGGCCAATGCGTTTCGGAGATTCTTCGCTGACGCTCAGAATGACATGTCCCACGCAACGGGCTGTAGTTATGTCATCCTGAGTGAAGCGAAGGACCTCTGTTGTTCCTCGATGTTGTTCCATTCGCAACATGAGCTTCAATAGTCAACCGGCATCGTGAGGCGGTCGATCTCTGCTCGCAGCTCAGCGGGATCGTAGCCCGCCTTCGCGGGAACCCGCAGAACCTGGAGCCCGGCGTCGTGGAGCGCCCGGTCGACGAACTTATCACGCTCCTGCCCCTTCGGCCTGTTGTGCGACGAGTCGTCAAGTTCAATGACGAGGACGGGAGCGACGAACTTCGGCTCACACAAGAGGAAGTCCACGTGCTTTTGGTTTATCCTGTTGAAGTGTCTCTGCCATTCGGGCGTTCCCTTCGCGACCCCGATGACGTCTGCGAGGCGCACCTTTCCGAAGATCTCGAACCGGCCCGCGATCGCCTGCTTGAGCGCGCCATAGAACGACCGCTCGGCCTTCGTGAAGAAGTAGTCCTGCTTCGTGTAGGGTAGCTTCTCCGCCGCCGGCTTCAGCATCCCTGCCTTCTTGACAAGAACGAGAGCGACCGCGGCCATCAAGCCCAACACGACCAGCGCGACCAAAGCGACCAGCACGACGATCAAAGATCCCATCCCCTACTCCCTTCGTGTGCCCGCCCGGGCCGGGCGGGCTTCGCGTTGATGAAAGGAACCCCTCTCAGCCGCCGCCCACCGCGGCCGGGCGGTTGCAGGTGATGTGCAGGACGACCTCGACGATCATCCAGATTTCGAGCGCGATGACGATCAGGGCGCAGCTCAGCCACTCCCACGTCCCGGCGTCCGAGCGAGTCGGCGAGGACGCCTGCTGACGACCCTGCCGGGATGGGCCTTCTCCATGCCGCGGAGTTTCTCGCAGACCTCGTGGAGATCATTTCCGGCTTGCTCACAGAATCGGCAGCCGGCCTTCCGGGTCTCTTCCACAATCGGATCGTCGAACATGACCTCACTCTCCAAGCAGCTCTTCCGGCGTGCAGATCGTTGGCGTGGCGATCCCGAGAGCATCGTTCTCGCGATCCAGCGCCCTGCGAACCTCCGCACGAGCGATGTGGGTGCAGTTCCACGTGACCAGATAGTCCATGCCGCCGGCCGATGCGATCGCCAAGTGAAGCGCGTCCCGCGTCGCCGCCTCGAGCAGCGGGATGTTGCGCAGATAGACTTCCGCGAACTGCTCCGCGGCCGGGGTGACCGCCAGAATGGCGAACTCCTCGATGGCCGCGAGGCGGGCCGCCGCGGCCTCTGAGTCGCCTTGCGACGCCTCCTGAATGACCAGTTCCGACACGAGGGCCTCGTACCGGCCGAGACACCGGCTCCACCATTCCTGGGTGATCTGCTGATGCCCCGCGACGACCAAATCTCGGCTCGGCCTCGCGGTGTAGTAAGAGATCACCGTCGTCTCGATGTACACAGCCGACTTCACAGGCGCATTATATCCCTCTCGACGCGGAACGTCCACCGAAATGGTCTCAGCGCAGCGGCCTGGTCGCGGCTACGATCAGGCCGCTGTGGCCGGGCGGTTGCGCGTGATGTGCAGGACGACCTCGACGATCATCCAGATTTCGAGCGCGACGACGATCAGGCCGATGATGAAGAGGTGCGGCTGCTTCGATACGTAGTTGCCGCCGAGCAGGAAGTCGCGCAGCATGACGACCATCGCCCAGCCGGTCATGCAGACCATGAAGACGAACGGGATCGCGGTCACAAAGACCGGCTTCCGCTTCTTGTGGAGGTAGACGGACACGACCATCAGCGCGAGCGCGGCGATGAGCTGGTTGAGCGCACCGAAGAGCGGCCAGAGGATGAGGGCGCCGGCGCCCTTGCCGTCCCAGAGCGCAAGCGCGCCCGCGAGCAGGACGGTGACGCCCGTCGCGACGTAGCGGTTGGTGAGGATGTTGAGCTTCGTCGCGCCTCCGAACTCGCCGATGATGTAGCGCTGGAGGCGCGTGGCGGTGTCGAGCGTGGTCCCGGCGAACGATGCGACGAACACGCCCATGATCGTCATGCAGAGGATCATCGGCAGGCCGAGGGTCGCCATCATGTTGCTCGCGCCCTTCATGAACGCGCCGACCTTCGGCGCGAGCCCTTTCGCGGCGCCCCAACTGCGGTAATGCCAGGCGAACGCCGACTCTCCCTCGACATAGTTGACGGTCTCCCCGTCGGCCCCGGTCTCCTGCTTCACTTCGACCGCAGGGTGCGCCTCGCGGAAGGCGGGCAGGTCGGCGCCGCTGAGATCGTACTTGAGCCCGATGCCCGCGCCGACGGCGATGATGACGAGCACGGCGAGCGCGCCCTCGAGCAGCATCGAGCCGTAGCCGATGACCTTCGCGTCGGTCTCGCGGCTGAGCTGCTTCGCCGTCGTGCCGCCGGAGACAAGCGAGTGGAAGCCGGAGATGGCGCCGCATGCGATCGTGATGAAGAGCAGCGGCCACGGGCTAGGCGCGGCCGCGTGAGCCAGGTCGGCCGGGGGAGCGACGAAGTCGGGCCGCGCGACGACAACGCCGAGCACGAGCAGGATGAGGGCGATGTAGAGCTGGTACGCGTTGATGAAGTCGCGCGGCTGCAGCAGCGTCTGCACCGGGAGCACCGACGCGATGAAGCAGTAGACGAGCAGGATGATCGACCAGATGACGACGGGGTTCCACGCCCCGACCGTCGGCATCTCCCACTGGAACGCGGCGAAGCTCGCGCCCAGCCAGACGGTGAGGTACATCAGCGCGACGGCGATGATGGTGCACAGAACGACGGACTTCGCGCTCCGGCACCGGCTCAGCGCGAACCCGAGGCCGATCGCGATCGGGATCTCCATCCAGACCGGGAAGACCGCCTCGGGGGTCATCTTGAAGATGCTGGCGATGACGAGGCAGAAGATGGCGATGACGATGATGAGGCCGAACGTGACGATGCAGAGGAACAGCACGCGCACGCGCGGGTTCACGAGTTCGTTGCAGACGTCGGCGATGCTCCGGCCCTTGTGCCGCATGCTGACGACGAGCGAGCCGAGGTCGTGGACGGCGCCCATGAAGATGCTGCCGACGATGACCCAGATGAGCGCGGGCACCCAGCCCCAGATGATGGCGAGCGCAGGCCCGACGATGGGGCCCGTCCCCGCGATCGACGTGAAGTGGTGGCCGAAGACGATCTGCTTCCGTGACGGCACGTAGTCGATGCCGTCGGAGAACTCGTGCGCGGGCGTGTGGGCCGCCGGATCGAGATTGAATATCTTCCGCGCGAGGAAGCGGCCGTAGGTGTTGTAGGCGATCAGGTAGAGGACGAAGGCGCCGACGGCGATGAGAAGTGACATTGGGACCTCTCACAAACGCGGGCCAGGGCTTTGACGAATTGCACTATGAGGGTAGCCGATTGGGATTGCGGCGTCAAGCGGGAAGAGACCCGGAGGCCCGGTAGCGTCAAAGGAACTGCGCTGTTTGCTCTCGTTGCTGCCGCAGCCCGGGTAGTGCGGGGGCGGTTCGAACTGATTGGCACGCCAATCAGCCAACCGCCCCTACGAACGACTCCGTCAATTCGCGGCTCCCTCCGAACAGGACCTTCGAGCCGGGTGCACGGAATCGACACGCCTGTCGTCGGAGGGACGCGCTCTGTCGCGTCCGAGACCCCGTTGCCGGAACGTGTTTCCAGGCGAACGGAACTCCTCAAGCCGTGTCGCGCGCGATCCGCTCCGGCCGCGACGTGCAATTCGCCGGGGCCGAATTCGGATTCTGAGCGTTCAGCTGAACGCTCAGATTACCAGTTCCGAGAAGCCCGCCGCTGGCGCGCAAGATGGCCCGGGTCCTCGTGGGGGCCGAGAAGTAACACAAGCGCCTCGCACGCAAGATGTTAGAGGCCGGGCCACGACTCGGGCGAGCCGGGACGGCGAGCGCGCCGGCAAAGGCATTAGAAGCCCGGCTACAAGTCAGGCGAACCGGGACGATGCATGAAGGGAAGTGCGCGATTTGCTCTTGTTGCTGTCGCGTGAGATTCGGATTCTGAGCGTTCAGCTGAACGCTCAGATTACCAGTTCCGAGAAGCCCCGTAAACGGGGCTCGCCGGCCGGGACGGCGGGCGCGTTCGCGGTCGTCAGCCCGGCTCGGCCCCGGGGTCGCGGAGCCGGTTGGCGTTGAGAGGGCGGAAGGGATAGAACCAAAGGCGCATCTCGAACGTGGGCGTGCCGGCCGTCGGCGTGCGAGACCGAAGCGCGTGGTAGCGGCGGATGCGGTCGATGGGGTCCTCACCGAACCGCGGGCACCGCTCGCCCAGCAGCTCTTTCAGACGCGCGTGCAGCCGCTGGTTGCGCGGGCAGTAGTCCTGCGGATACGACGGCGTCCACAGGATGCTCCCGTGGATGGCGAGGCGGAAGTCCTCTCGCTTCGGCCAGACCTCGAGCAGGCGTTTCTTGTCGACCGTCAGGTCCGCGACCGACGTCTTCGGCAGGAGGTTCTTCGTGAAGGGATCGGCGAGCCAGACGCCGCCCTCCCAGTGGCGCAGTTCGCAGACGGTGTGGGGCGAGACGCCCGTCTTCTGGTCTCTGAGGTAGACGACCTGGCCGTCCCAGCCGAGCTGATAGGCAAGCTCGGCGACGACCCACGCCTGCCGGTCGCAGACGCCCCAGCCGCGCCGCCACATCTCGTAGGGCCACGGGGCACGGATCGGAGCGTGCTCGACCGGCTTAACGTGGGCGACGACGGCATCGTAGAGCGCCGGGATCTTGTCGTCGCGGCCCGCGACGATCTCGCGCGCCTTGCCCTGGAAGAAGAGCGCGTCGCGCCAGAGCTGGAAGTCCCATTTGTTGAAGGAGTCGCCGAAAAACGCGGGATCGACGCCGTTCTTCTTCGCCATCGAGGCGATGGCGGGATCGACGGCGACGTTGTCGGGAGGCGGTGCGAGCTGCCGGGCCGCGTCGATGGCCCGCGCGACGTCGCCCGCGGCCACCGCTTCGAGCCACTGTTCGGCGAGCGCGTCCGGCGGGAGCTGCCGCGTTGGGCCGAAGAAGACGACCGCGACGAACACGCCGGCGAGGCCGACCCCGCCGACCGCCAAGAGCAGGATTAAGGATCGCCGGGCGTTCACGCGCTCCCCCGGTTCGAGAGGCGGTATGGCCGCGAATGGCCGCCGTGCGCCGGATGTGCCGCGCAGCCGGCAGGATCGAACCGCTCACGCAAGGTCGGCGGCCTTGATCGCGTCGACCGCGGGCTTCGACCATCCCAGCGGCATCAGATGGA
Source organism: uncultured Planctomycetota bacterium (assembly GCA_964385685.1). GTDB lineage: Bacteria > Planctomycetota > PUPC01 > PUPC01 > PUPC01 > CAYLQD01. The sequence goes on from CAYLQD010000045.1 coordinate 10,092, forward strand.
ACCCCTTGCACATGCCCTTCATCTCGCGCATGAGCCGCGCGGCGATGTCGGCGCTGACCTTCTTCGCGTCGCCCTTCGGCGCGTCGGCCATCTCCTGGATCACGTCGTCGGGCACAAATACGCCGGCGACGTTCGCGTTCATGAACTCGGCCATCCTCGCGTTCTTGAGCATCACGAGCCCGGCGAGGATGGGCACGTCGATATGCGAGGCCGCCTTCATAAACGCCTCGAGCTGCACCGGGTCGTAGACCGCTTGCGTCTGGATGAACTTCGCGCCGGCCTCGACTTTCTTCTCGAGCTTGATGATCTGCGGCTCGAGCGGCTCGGCGCAGGGCGTGACGACGGCGCCGGGGAAGAAGGTCGGGCACTTCTCGACGACCGGGCCTTCGTATTTGATCTTGGGCTTCTTCTTGCCTTCCGGCGGCGGCAGCTTGATCCGCTTCCAGGCGCCGTCGAGCCGGTTGCCCCCGGCGTCCTTGCCCACCATCAGCTTCGTGATGGTGTCGAGCAGAGACACGGAGTCGAGGTCGTGGACGGACTTGGCCCGCGGATGGTCGCCGAGCGCCAGATGATCGCCCGTCAGGGCGAGCACGTTGTCGACGCCCCAGATCGCGGCGCCGAGCAGCTCCGATTGCAGCGACAGCCGGTTGCGGTCGCGGCAGACCATCTGAAGGATGGGCTCGATCCCCATCTCCTTCAGCTTGATGCACACGGCGAGACAACTGATCCGCACGACGGCGCTCTGGTTGTCGGTCACGTTCACGGCGGCAACCGTGTCGCGGAAGTCTTCGGCCTCTTCCCACAGCTCGTGACAGTCGATCCCCTTCGGAGGGCCGACCTCACCCGTGAGAACGATCCCGTCGCCGGCCAGCGCTTCTTTCAAACTCATCCGCTTTCTCCCAGTTCCTTCGTAATCGTAATCGTGATCGTAATCGGGCTCACGCGTCCTTCTTGACCTTTTCCGGGCGGGGCCAGGCGTACGTCCTGGGGTGGTGGTGTTCCGAGTGGTCCTTCGGCGCCGAGATGGCTCGCATCTTGTCGAGGTGGCCGCGCGCCTTGAGCCGTTCGTAGATGAGCACCCAGGCGCAGTCCTGGTCGGGATCGACCTCGCACTTGCCGTCCTTGTAGCCGCCACACGGGCCGTTGAGCAGGCCCTTCGCGCAGCGCGTCACGGGGCAGATGCCGTCGGTCAGTTCGAGGACGCACTCGCCGCAGGCCTGGCACGTCTGCTTGTACTTCCCGGCGCGGATCGTCTCGCCGGCGAAGAGCGCGTCGACCCCGGGGACGACGGGCTTCGTGTCGAGGTAGTCGCCGATTGTCTGAACGCCGCTACCGCAGCAGAGCGTGAGGACCGCATCGGCCTCGTCGATCTCGACCTGGTGCTCGGCCGTGATCTTGCGGACCTCGCCGCGCAGGCAGGCGACGTCGAAGACGGCCATCCCGGTGACCGTCTTGCCCAGCGCCTGGAGCTTCTTCTTCATCGCGGCAAGCTCTTCCTCGCCGCCCGTCTTGCAGGCCGTCGCGCAGTCGGCGCAACCGGCGATGAAGACCTTCTCATACGGCTCAAGCGTTTTCTGGATCGTCTCAAATTCTTTTTGCTTCTGGATGATCATTCAGGGAGTTCTCCTTGTCTGATACGCCGCTCAGTCCTCTGTGTCCACGACGACAAGCACGCCGCCGACCTTCACGACGTCATCTTCCGCGACGCGGATTTCGCTGAGCTGGCCGGAGACCGGGCACGGAACGTCGAAGGTCGCCTTGTCGGTGGCCATTTCGACCACGGCATCCCCTTCGCTGATGCCATCGCCGACATCGTAAAGCACCATGCACACGGTCGCCTCGTCCCCGGCGTCCTCGCCAAGATCGGGCAGCACGACTTCCTTCTTCATGACTCTCTCCACAAAAGCGTAGCCACAACCTGCGTCTATTCTACGTTTTCTTCCGCGCGAGGCAACGCATAACCGCCGGACACGGGCAGGATGCCCGTGAGACGCACGGGCGAGACGCCCGTGCCACGAGAAACGGGAACTCGCCCGCTCCCGTACCCCGAGAGTAGAGCATCAACTCGTCGGCGGTGCAACTCATTCCCGGACGCGGCGTCACGAGTAGTGGATGCCGTGGCCGAGCCAGCCCTCCGCCGCCTCCATCGTGCCCTCGCCCAGCGTCGGATGCGTGTGAATCGTCTTCGCGACCTCGTCGACCGTCGCCTCGAGCTGCATGGCGAGCGCCATCTCGGCGATCATCTCGCCCGCGCGGGAGCAGACGATCTGGGCGCCGATCAGCTCGCCCGTCTTCGCGTCGCCCACGAGCTTGATGAACCCGCCCAACTCGCCGAGCGCCTGCGCCCGGCCGAGCACCTGGAGCGGGAACGTGAACGCCTTCGCGTCGATCCCCTGCTCCTTCGCCGCGGCCTCGGTCAGGCCGACGTCGGCCGCCTCGGGATGCGTGAAGACGCACGCGGGCACGACGCGGTAGTCGATGGCGACGTTCTCGCCCATCGCGTGCTCGGCGGCGACGATGCCCATCCGCGACGCCAGATGCGCCAGCAGCACCTTGCCGGTCACGTCGCCGATCGCGTAGATCGTCGGCACGTTCGTCTGGCAGTGCTCGTTGATGACGATGCCCTTGTTCTCGCCAATCTCGACGCCGACGTCTTCGAGCCCGAGCCCGTCGGTGTTGAACTTGCGGCCGACCGAGATGAGCGCCTTCGCCGCCTCGACCGTCTTGCCGTCGGACAGCGTGCCGACGACCTTGCCGTCCGCCTTCTCGAGCTTCTCGAGCTTCGTGCCCGTGTGGATCTTGACCTTGAGCTTCTTGAGCGCCTTCGTGATCTCCTTCGAGACGTCGGCGTCGCCGAGCGGCAGGCAGCGGTCCATCATCTCGACGATCGTCACGGCCACGCCCATCTCGGCGTAGAAGCAGGCGAACTCGCAGCCGATGTATCCGCCGCCGAGCACGAGCAGGCTCTCGGGCAGCTCGGTCTGGTCGAGGATGCCGGTGCTCGACAGGATCAGCTCGCCGTCGAACGCGAAGACCGGGATGTTGAGCGGCTCCGACCCGGTCGCGATGATGATCTTCTTCGCCTTGACCGTCGTCGTCTCGCCCTCGGCCGACGTGACCTCGATCTCGTCCGCCGCGACGAGCTTCCCGGTGCCGGCGACGTGCGTGATCTTGTTCTTCTTGAAGAGCGACGCGATGCCCTTGTTGAGCCGGCCGACGACGGCGTCCTTCCGCTCGACCATCTTCGCGTAGTCGACCTCGGGCTCGGCGAACGTCAGGCCGAACGGTTCCGCGTGCTTCGCGGCCGCGACAACGTGCGACGCCTCGAGCAGCGCCTTCGTCGGGATGCAGCCGCGGTTGAGGCACGTCCCGCCGAGCGGGCCCTTCTCGATGCAGGCGACGTTCGCACCGAGCTGCGCCGCGCGAATGGCCGCGACATACCCGCCGGGCCCCGAGCCGATTACGGCAACGTCATACACCTCACTCATTTGCTTCCCTTCCTGTGGAGGCTGTTGAAAAAGCAGTTCCTTGAGCCTGACAGGCTCGAATTCGTCAGCCCAGGGCGAAGCCCTGGGAAAGTGTGGCTCCGGCACGAAAGCCCTGACAGGGCGATACACACTCTATGACGCCCTTGCAGGGCTTGGTTCAATGCGCCTCTGCCACCCAGGGCTTCGCCCTGGGCTGGTGGGCGAGCGTCGCTCGCTTGGCAGTTTGCCTTGGGCAAACTGCGACGGCAGCCAAGCTGCCGCAGTTGCCCCTTCGGGGCAAGAAACAGACTTCTTCAACAAGCCCTATTCTGCGTTCAGCCGCGAGCCGGTCAGCTTGGCCTCGACCCGCGGGCGCCATATCTGCTCCTCGGGGATCCCGAGTTCCTCGATCGCCTCCTCGCCGACCATCACCGTGTCGAGGCAGGTGATGTCGTGCGAGTCCGTCCCGAGCGAGATCGGACAGCCCAGCTCGGTGAACCGCTTGATGTACGCCCGGTAGCTCTCCTTGAACGCGTCGTCGGTCGGCCGATACAAGAGCGACGCGCAGGTATTCATCTCGATCGCGGTGTCGTTCTCGACGCAGATTCCGGCGAGCTTGCGCGTCCATTCGTCGGGCACCATTTCGAGCGACGTGAACTCGCCCTTGAACTGCTCCTCGAACTCCCAATCGCCGAACCACCACGGATGCACGAGCACGTCGATGAGCGGGCCGGCCGCGGCCTTGCACATCAGGTCGCACTGCCGCTCGACCAGCTCCGGCACGCTCGCCGCGCCGATCTCGTACCACGTGCTGTGCACGCCGCCGATGACGACCTCGAACCCCTCCTGCTCCTTCATCTCCCCATCGAGCACGTACCCGCCGTCGAGATCCTGGATGTTGAGTTCGCAGCCGAAGAAGACCTCGAGCCCGTCCGTGTCGGTGCGTTCGAGTTCCTGCCGGATGAGTTGGTTCTTGTCGCGTCGGTCGTCATCATCGCGGTGGTCGGTGATGGCGATGGACGTGCGGCCAAGCGACCTGCAGCGGTCGAGGATGGCGGGGATCGTCATCGTCTCGTTCGCGCAGCCGACGTAGTGCGTGTGGATGTGGTAGTCAGTCCCGATCACAGGTGTCGACATCCTCATCAAAGTTGTAGCCGCAGGGCTTCTCCGGCAGGATCACGTCGCGATCGGCGAGGTCGCGCTTGTCCATCGGGAACCGGCGGCAGTTGACCGACTGGCGCTTGTCGTACACCTTGCAGCTCGCGAGGCCGTCTTCATAGACGAGGAACCGGCAGCGGTTTCCCATCTGGCAGCAGGCGCCGCAGCGGTGGCACTCGCCGCGCCGCCGTGCGAGCGACTCCTCGACGCGCTTCCCGCGGAACCAGTTCTCGAACAGCCGCCGCGGCCGGCCCGCGAACAGACGTAGCCGCGCCCACAGCCCGAGCCGCCGCGAGTTCGCCGCGCACGTGCGTTCCGGGTCCATCCGCTCGCCGTCGCCCATCATCGGTGTCCCGTCACGCTGTGCGGCTCGCGCCGTTCCCGAATGGCCAACATCCTCATCGTCTCAACCGGAAGGCCAGCGCGGCGCGTGTGGATGCCATAATCGGTGGGTGCCAAGGCGTACGCCTCCTGGTGCAGATTAGAGTGCAATGACATCTCCAGCGTCAAACCCAACGACTACGCGATAGGTGCGTGAGAATTGCTCGGCGGCAAACTTGGTGATCAAGGCAGCAAGGCCCAGCATTGCGGCATACTGGAGGAAGTGTGCATGCTCCGGATGTTTCTGCGCCGCCCCTATGACGCGGTCCAAGACATCGCTCCTCATGTATCGCAAGTCCGGGAGGTAGACGGGATCGCACAGTGTGTCGCTATCGTTTGGGTCGAAGTCCCCGACACCACAGATGTAATAGCCTGCGTATTCCTCCCGAGTCTCTTGATCAACAGCCGTGAACAGCCCGAAGTACAGAGCGGTAACGGCCTCAGGAATGGGCTCGAAGAAAAGAGGCGTCTGCATTTGCTCCCGGACGTCGGCGACGTCGGCGGCAATGTCCAGTCCGTCGAACTCGTCGACTGGAAAAGAGGGATACACGGCGGCGAAGTACCGCAGCAACTCGGAAAACCCACTTTCGCAGGCTGAAGCATTCCGAGAGATCGTAGCCACTCGATCACGGACTGCCTGCATGTCAAAATCAGAGGCGGTCATCGACCACAACTCCCTGGAAGAGGAGAGGAATCTCTCATACTCATGTCGTTGGCTACCTCTTCGCCGCGTCGACGGTGTTCTTGAGGAGCATGACGACCGTCATCGGGCCACAGCCGTTCCGGAATGGTCAACATCCTCATCGTCTCAACCGCACGACCGCGACAGAGCGCGCTTATACGATAGTCGCTGCCGATCATTCAGTTGCTGCTCTCGTTCTGTAAGCTGATGGCGGCCTCAAGTTCGCGGAACAAACGTTCACAGTACGGCGCCGCCGCGCGCACGGCGACCGGGTCTACCTTGGCGAGCAGATCGGGCGCGTGCTCGGTCTTGTGGTACTTGCCCTTCTGTGTGTCGCGCGCCGCATCCTCGAGTCCGCGAATGGCATCGCTCTTCGGAATCACTTCGACTCGTGTTGGGTCGCCCGGCAAACGGTTCACTGCGAACCCAGACCCATAGTATTGCCGCAGGGCATCTTGGTCCGCGAGGAACCAAGCCTCCATAGCTTGAACCATCAGGTGGACTTCATCCTCACGCACGGCTCGCGATGGTCGCCAATCCCCGCGGGACCGCACAGCATCGAGGGGATCGCTCGGTGCGGGTCCCTCGGAATCAACCAAGAGAACGAGGAACGAAGACGAATGGTCTTCAAGAGCGCGGACGGAATCCCGAACGGCTCCCGTTCCCCCGGCGATCAACTGGAAACGGATTCTCCGTTCGCGTGCCGCGTCAATAACCTCCTTCAGGAAGGCATGAAATCCGGGGCGGAGCTTCTTGTCTCCTTCAAAGTAGATACGGACTTCTGCTACCATCGGGTTCCCCCGATCTCGCCCTTCTGCCACAACTCGCCAAGACGGTACTCGTCGAGCCACTTCGTCAGACGCTTGGGGTCAAGCCTGCGCATCTGCGTGCCTTCCGGCGCGCGTTCGCAGACGACGATGGACTCAGGCGTGCTGCTCAGCGCGTCAACAAGATCGGGCGAATGGGTCGTCACGATGAGCTGAGTGCGCGCCGACGCGTCCACAAGAAGTTCCGCCAAAACCGGCATCACGTCGGGATGAAACCCGAGCTCCGGCTCTTCTATGCAGACCAACGGCGGTAATTCTGGATGGCAGAGGATAGCAGCCAGCAGAAGGCACCGTAGGGTGCCGTCCGAGAGCCGTTCGGGACCGACGGGCGAACTCAATCCTCGCTCCTTGACTGACAGCGCTAAGAAACCCTCGATTATTTTGACGGAGACTTGCTCAGCTTCGTCGTAGACACGGCGGAGTTGGCTGACTACGGTCTTAAGCACTCCCCTTTGCTCCAAATCGCGAAGGACGAGCGCCAGGTTGCTCGCATCCGCCACAAGGAAATCACCATGCGTGTTGAGACGCTGAGGGCGGCGTATCTCTGCGCGCGGGCCGAACTCCCAGTCCCGGAAGAGCCGAAACTCCGAAAAGAGCCGGGCTACGTAAGTGATCTTTGGATGCTCCCCCGGATCCCTCAATTGGCTCAGAATAGAGAAATTGGGGTCCAAGTCACGTCTCACCTGCCCTTTCACTTCCACACGAGCCCGCTCGGGCACCCGGAAATAGAAGCTGCCGTCCTTGCCACGCGCCCGGTCACACAACTCCTCCTGTCGGAAGAGCGGCGGATCACAGAACAGGTGAACCGCGTAGCGTAGGTCGTCGGGACCAAAAGGGTTCTCGAGGATGATATCAAGCTTGGGAAGTGCGCACCGTTGCTGTGCGAGCGGTTTGCCCTTCCAGAGCCATTCACGCACACCCCCTGTTTCCTTGAAAAGCGCGTGCGGGTCGGACGGAAGCGACCTGACAAGCGCCATTGCCTGCAGGAAATTAGACTTACCGGCTGCATTCGGTCCGATCAGGACGTTCAGCGGCTTGAGATCGAGTTCCATCCCATCCGGCCCGAAAGACAGGATGTTCTGAAGCTTGATGGACTTCAGAGGATGCGGCGGGAACTTGCGCTGTTTGGAAGATTGAGGCGTCATCTTAGCTGCCTCCGACCGGGACAAGCCGCCATAAGAAGGCCAGCGATTCTAGCCCGCGTTTCTTGCCGCGTCGACGGTGTTCTTGAGGAGCATGACGACCGTCATCGGGCCGCAGCCGCCGGGCACGGGCGTGATGTAGCCCGCCCGCTCCTTCGCCACGCCGAACTCGACGTCGCCGACCGTCTTCTTCTTCGGCTTGCCCTTCTTGTTGAGCACCTTCTCGCCGTTCTCGTCGAGCACGTTGACGCGGTTGATGCCGACGTCGATGACGATCGCGCCCTCCTTGATCCACTCGCCCTTGATGAGCCCGGCCACGCCGGCCGCGGCGACGACGATGTCGGCCGCCTGCACGTGCGAGGCCAGGTCCTGCGTCGCGATGTGGCAGACGGTCGTCGTGCAGAAGTGCGCCATCAGCAGCAGAGCGATCGGCTTGCCGACGATCTCGGAGTGCCCGACGACGACGGCCTCCTTGCCGTAGAGGTCGACGCCGATGGACCGGAGCAGCGTCACCGCGCCGATGGGCGTGCAGGGAGCGGGCGACGGCAGCGGCCAGCCGAGCGACGCCTCGAGCCAGTTGTCGGCGCCCTCCTCGCCCTCCGCCGGCTTCTTGTAGAACGGCTGCGGGGCGTAGACAACCATCCCCTGGTTCGCGGGGTTCATCCCCTCGACGTCCTTCGCCGGCGCGATCATTCGCTGGAGCCGCTTCGCGTCGACACCCTTCGGCAGCGGCATCTGGATGATGATGCCGCTCACGAATGCGTCGGCGTTCAGTGCCTCGATCCGCGCGACGATGGCCGCCTCGTCGGAGTCGGCGGGCAGCTCGGCCAGTTCGTACTGAATGCCGACCTCGCCGCAGGTCTTCTCCTGGCTCGCGGCGTAGATGTGGGCGCCCTTGTTCTCCGTCGCGATCACGGCGACGAGCTTGACGGGCACGTCCAACGCCGCGACCTCCTGCTTCAGCTCTTCCTTGATGCCGGCGGCGATCGCTTCTCCGTCGATAATCTGCGCGGCCATGGGATATGCCCTCCGAGTGAGCTTGGTGCGCGACCGCTCGCGGGCGGCCAGAGTCGCGGTATGATAGCCGAACGGCGCGCCCAAATCAAGAAAGGCAGGCGGGAAACAGGGTGACTCAATTCTCGGGTGCCTCTGCCCGGGCGCCGTGGTTCTTCAGCCCCGAAGGGGCGTGATGTGATAGCCCAGGGCAACGCCCTGGGTGCCGTCCGGCGTGAAAGAAGGGAGCCCTGTAGGGGCGAGATCGGATCCAGTGCATCTATGCCGCCCCTACAGGGCTCCGGCGGTGGCCCACCGGTTCCTGGGGCGTTGCCCCAGGCTGTTGAATCTTGCCCCTTCGGGGCGCTCGCGACCCTCTCCTATCCATCAGGAACGGGCAGCGCCCGAGGCCGGGAATTGAATGACCCTGGGCGCGAAAAGACGGGGGCGCCGACGGCGCCCCCAGGGGACATCCATCTACCAACTACTTGAGAAACGTGATCGTCAGCGGGTACGTGAACTCCTGCCCGTTGCTGGTCTTCACGGCCGCGATGATGGTGAACACAAGCCAGAAGATCGCGACGGCCGGTACCAGAACCACGCCGATCACGATCATTAGAGAGAGAAACGCGATGATCATGTAAATCGCCACGGAGATCTGGAAGTTGAGCGCCTTCTTCCCCTCCCGCTCGACCAGCGGGAACTCCTCTTTCTTGATGAGCCAGATGACCAGCGGCGCGATGATGCCCGCGAACGGGATTCCCAAGAAACCGGCGAGCCCGCTCAGGTGACACAACATCGCCCACATCCGTGCGTCTTTCTCACTGCCTTCCGACATCGCACCCCTCCTTCATTGTTCTGCCGGACATCCGGCTCCGCCCCACATACCGGCCATCGGCTGATTAGTATAACGCGCGCGATGCCGTGAAGCAAGCCACGCGCCTCGCCCGAGTGGATGCTCTGAACGGGGCTACTTGCCGGAAAGCCGGGACAGCCAGCGGGTGGCAGTCCCGGTTTTCCGGCCCCGTGGCGCGTGAGTGCTGGCGAAAAACGAGGACTGGCACCAGCGGAGGGAAGCGGAGACGTGCTGTTCCGCTGGAACGGCGGGAGTTTGCTCCGCAAACTCCAACGGCAGCTTCGCTGCCGCCCTGTCACCGCTTGTCGCCTCAGCGCGGCCCCCGTTTGAAATATCCACGCGCCGCGCGGCGAGCGCCCGGAACATCGTGCGGTCTCTGCAGGAGCATGGCCTGCCCTGCCCCAGTTGCTTGATCGTTGTGCGCGGGCACGGCAGGCCGTGCCCCTACTTGCTTCAACAAGGGTGCGCCGCGAGCCGTTCGACCGGATGCTGCAACCAGCCACGCTGGCACTGGCGTTTCGGTGTGGAACGCGCGTGGAACACGCGTTCCGTCCTGCCGGATCGGGCAGGCCGCTCGTAACCTGTTGTGTACCAAACTGCTATGTAGTAGCGCGTCGCATCTGCGCCGCGGCGGCACATGGTTTGCTACGATCGTAGGGTAGAAATGCGAGCTTACCGACTACTAGTTGACTTTTGACTGGGAGTGGGACAATGAACGGAAAACTAATCATACTGACTGTCGCTCTCGTCGGCGCCATGGTTCTGTTGTTCCTGCTGGCCATCCCGCATGAGGCGCTGGGCGCCTGCGGCCCCGCCGGGTGTGACCTGCCGGCGGCCGAAGAGGCCGTATTGGCCGCCACGCCGCAGACCACCTGCCCCGTGATGGGCGGCAAGATCAAGAAAGACGCCTACGTCGACGTGAAGGGCCACCGAGTCTACGTCTGTTGCGCCGGCTGCAGAGACACGATCAAGAAGGATCCGGACAAGTACCTGAAAAGGATCAAGGACAAGGGAGAAACGCCAGAGCCACTCGCTGCCCCAACGCCGCAAGTCTGCAAAGCGTGCAACGCACCAAAGGGGTCCGCCGCGTGTGCGGAGAAGTGCAGGAAGCCCGCCCAAACGCCAACTCAGTCCGCCGATTCAAAAGAACCCACCCTAAACACTTCCGCGCTTGCCGTGCTGCTTCGGGCCCACGTTCCCTTTGTGCTCCTGGATGCTCGGACCGGTCGTTTCGACGACGGTCGGCGCATCCCTGGGGCTAAATCTCTCTCCGCCGCCGCGACGGCCGAGCAGGCTGCTGCGCTCATCGAGAGCAAGGAGACCCTCGTGGTCACCTACTGCAGCAACCTGAAGTGCCCCGCCAGCCGGCTCCTCGCCAAGCGCCTGGAGGAACTCGGTTATACCAACGTGATCGAGTATCCTCACGGCATCGATGGATGGGCGAAGGCCGGCCAGAAGGTTGCCTCGGTGAAAGAGTAGCCCCACCGCCGCGGGGATGGGTCCCGCCACCCGTCCCCGCGGCTCCCACCTTACTACGCGACCCCGCTTCCGGCCGTCCATCGCCCGGCAAGTCGGTACGCCCGTGACCATAATGCGGAGGGGCCGCGTCAATGTCCAAGACACAAGCACCAATCACCAAATTCACCCGCCACAGGCGGGCAAGTGCCGAGCTCCAACACGCCAAATCCCAAACGCCTCGAGCCGCATGCGTTTGGCGTTTCCGCAATTGTGATTTGAGGCTTGGTTGGTTATTGGGACTTGATCATTGACCATTTGGCCCCCGCACCACGCGGGCCGGAAAAGCGGGACTGCCACTCGCTGGCTGTCCCGGCTTTCCGGCAAGTAGCCCCGTTCAGAGTATCCACTCACCCGAACCTGACAACTTGCATTGCCCGCCGGCATCCGGCATAATCTCCGCAGGAGGTAACAGAACTATGACGCGAATCATCCGATTGTGCCCGGCCGCGGTGGTGGTCGCCGCGCTCCTGCTGCTCCCCGGCTGCACGCCGGAGGAATCCGCCCCCGAATCCGCCCCCAAACCCGCCCCGGAGAAGACTGTGAGCGAGCCCGAGAAGAAAACGGCCAACCCCGTCGTCGTGATCGAGACGTCGATGGGAACCATCAAGGCCGAGCTGTGGGCTGACAAGGCCCCCATCACCGTGAAGAACTTCCTCCAGTACACCGACGAGAAGTTCTACGACGGCCTCATCTTCCACCGCGTCATCGACGGGTTCATGGTCCAGGGCGGCGGGTTCTCACCGGCCATGCAGCAGAAGGACGGGCACGATCAGATCAAGAATGAAGCCGCCGCCGACAAGCTCAACAGCCGCGGCACGCTCGCGATGGCACGGACCGGCGTCGTCGACAGCGCGACCTCGCAGTTCTTCATCAACCTCGCCGACAACGACTTCCTCAACCACCGCGACGAGACCTCGCGCGGCTACGGCTACTGCGCGTTCGGCAAGGTCACCGAGGGGATGGACGTCGTCGACAAGATCGCCAAGGTCAAGACCGGCAATAAGGGTCCGTTCCAGGACGTGCCCGTCGAGGCAGTCGTCATCAAGACCATTCGTCGCGCGGAGTGATCCCGCCCGCCGCGCGCAACCGTTGGGGCTCTTCTCCGGCCGCCGGGTCATCCGAGTCATCGGCTTGACTGGACGGTGGCTTCCTGATACAGTCTTCGCCGGTATCGGCGTGGCGCAGTCGGCGCCGCCACGAGCCGGACGGCCCTCCAACTCGGTTGTATCCCCCAACGAGAGGATGTTGTGAGCCGCCAGACTATCCGCAACGTTGCCATCATCGCCCACGTCGATCACGGGAAGACGTCGCTTGTCGATCAACTCCTGCGCCAGAGCGGGCAGTTTCGACAGGGCGAACTGGTCGGCGACTTCATTCTCGACTCGAACCCGCTCGAGCGCGAGCGCGGGATCACGATCCTGTCCAAGAACTGCGCCATCGACTACACCAGCCGCCACGGGGACCGCTATCACATCAACATCGTCGACACCCCCGGCCACGCCGACTTCAGCGGCGAGGTCGAACGCGTGCTCATGATGGCCGACGGCGCCCTGCTCCTGGTCGACGCCGCCGAGGGCGTTATGCCGCAGACGCGCTACGTGCTCGCCAAGGCGCTCGACGCCGGTCTCAAGCCGGTGGTCGTGATCAACAAGATGGACCGCCCGGAAGCGCGGCCCAACGAGGTGCACAACCAGGTGCTCGATCTGCTCGTCAATCTCGGGGCCGAAGATGACGACACGCTCGATTTCCCGACCGTCTATGCCTCGGCCCGCGACGGCTGGGCCACGACCGACCCGGCCCATGTTCCGGCCCCCGGAACGGGCGACGTCCACGATGTCTTCGACGCCATCATCCAGCACGTGCCCGAACCGAATCTCGACGCCCACGCGCCCCTGCAGGCGTTGATCACGTCTATCGACTACAACGATTACGTCGGCCGGATCGGCGTCGGCCGCGTCTTCGCCGGAACGCTCCGGGCACAGGACGTGGCCGTCATCGACCGCCACGGCTCGAGCCGGACCGAGCAGATCGGCCAGCTCTTCCGGTTCGAAGGACTCGGCCGCACCGAGGTCAAGCACATCGACGTCGGCGACTTGTTCGCCGTCGTGGGCCTCACGGACGTCGACATCGGCGACACGCTCGCGGACCCCGACCAGCCCGCGGCCCTGCCGGCCGTCCACGTCGACGAGCCGACGCTGCACATGACCTTCCGCATCAACGACGGTCCCTTCGCGGGCAAGGAGGGGAAGTACGTCACCAGCCGGCAGATTCGCGAGCGGCTCCACAAGGAACTCAGGTCGAACGTCGCCCTTCAGGTCGACTTCGGGGAAGACGAGTTCGTCGTGTCCGGCCGGGGCTTGCTGCATCTCGGCATCCTGCTCGAAAACATGCGCCGCGAGGGCTATGAGCTGACCGTCGGCAAGCCCGAGGTCGTTTTCCACGAGGAGGCCGGCAAGAAACTCGAACCGATCGAACGGCTGGTTCTGGACGTCCCGCCCGAGTCTATCGGGGCGGTGATGCAGGTCCTGGGCGACCGGCGCGCGGAGTCCATCAAGATGGAGACCTCCGGCCCCCGGACGCACATGACGTTTGCCGTGCCCGCTCGCGGGCTGATCGGGCTTCGGAGCCGCCTGCTGACCGCCACGCAGGGCGAGGCCATCATGCACCACCGGTTTCACGAGTACGGATCATTCCGCGGCCCGATCCCCGGCCGCACCAACGGCGTGATGATCGCCATGGAAACCGGCCGGGTGACCGCCTATGCCGTCCTCCAACTGGCCGGCCGCGGAACGATGTTCGTCACGCCCGGCGACTCGGTTTATGAGGGGCAGATTGTCGGCGAGCACTGCAAGGACGGCGACATCCCCGTCAACGTCGTTCGCCAGAAGAAGCTCACCAACATGCGGTCCTCGACGAAAGAGCAGACCGTCGGGCTCAAGGCGCCGCGCCTGCTCGAGCTGGAGGCCGCTCTGGAGTACATCGAGAACGACGAACTTCTGGAACTCACCCCCCGGTCGATCCGGCTGCGCAAGCGCTGGCTCACGGAAAACGAGCGCAAGCGCCGCAGCCGCCGGTGACGGTCCCCCGCAAGCGGCGAACACATCGGATTCGGTATCGATCGCAGTAGGAAAACGATACCGATAGCGACGCGGACCCCGATGTGGAGGAGCGTCTTACTCCCGCATCGCCTCCGGCCGTTCCTCAACCACGCTGCCGGCGTACTGGGACGGCAGAGGCTTGAAGACGGGCACCGGGGGCAGGTCCTTCACCGGCCGCCCGGCACGGGCGGCGATCAGCGCAGCGATGTTCTTCGCATCCTCCGCCTCCATCTGCGCGCGCTTCCCGATATAGCGCGCGTGCTTCCTCTTCAGGCCCTCGTCCCAGGCCGCCGCCTCCGTGTAGTCGCCGCAGTAGGGAACCAGCAGGTCGATCCAGCACGCGATCTTGTCCGTCTCCTCGCGGCTGAGCTTCACGTTGTTGTGCCCCTTCTCGAGCATGCTGAGCAGTTCGCTCTTGCACGCGCCGGCGTGGTAGGGCGGCAACATGGGCGGGATGGACTGGACGTTCAGCCATTGCACCAGGCGGTTCGGCCTGCCGTTCTGCGTCAGCGCCAGGTAGCTGTCGCTCCAGTTGCGCCTCGCATGAGGGTCGGGGTTCCCTTCGGCCAGCAAGCTGAAGGCCTTCTTCACGTTGGGGCCCGGCTTCGCCCCCGGCGCTCTCGCGGTCGTGGGGTCGGCAGCGCTCTTGGCACCCTTCGGCCTGTTGCCGGGCCGCTTTCCCCGCACGTTGTGGCAGCGGACGCAGTGCCGGTCGAGGATCGGCTGGATCTCCTTCGGGAAGCTGAACCCGCGCGGCGGGCCGTAGAAGGGCTCGAGGTCGCGCGGCCCGTGCCGCAGGGCGAGCGTCGTCCTCCCGGTCGCCGGCGGTGTCTGGCTCTTGTTCTCGTGACAGCCGACGCACGAGAACGTCTCGCCCGGCTGCAGCGTGGACCAGCTGCGCATGCTCTGGATGGTGTGTCCCTTGGCGTCGAGGGCCTGGAAGTAGACGGGCCGCCGCGCCGGCACGCGGAAGAACGCCGAGCCGTCCGGTTCGATCGGCACGGTGCCGAGCACGTGCTTGACGTCCCACGTGCCGTTGCGGATGGAGACCGGCGTGCTGACGACCGCGCCGCCGCCCGGCCCGCCGTTGCCGTTGGAGCCGGCCCCGGCCGCGCGGAACTCCAGGGCCACGACGCGAAGCCGCTTCGCCGTGCCTCGTTCGACGCCCTTGAGCCCCGGCCCGTCGTAGACGTCCTGCAGGTAGTACGTGCCGGTCCTCTTCCGGTAGTCCACCGTGGTCGGCCGGATCTGCGGCCGCGGCCGCGGCGCCAGCGGCACCGGCTGGTTGCTGGAGTGCCGGGGGTCGAAGGCCAGCAGCTCGCGGCGGCCGTCGACGTGCATCCAGTAGAGACCGTACCCGTGCGGGTTGTTCCGGCCCGGGTTGTGCGTGGCGTAGGTCACCAGCAGCTCGGTTTCGCTGAGTGGATAGGGGTACTGGAACTGCTCGCCCCGCTGGCCGTAGGCGTCCACGCGGACGGCCTTGGCCGGCCGCACCGGCGCCAGCATGGTGATGCCGGCGGCCTCCTGGCGGCCTTTCCTGGTGTCCACGAGGATTAGCTTTCCGCTCTGGCCGCTGTGATGGCCGGTGGCGATGGCCATGATCAGGGGGCTGCCGGGAACGCCCCGCGCGTGGGCGATCGTGGTCGGGAACCAGGAGTTGTTGCCGTAGACCTCCGTCTGCCCGGTGCCGTCCGGGTTCATCTGGTAGAGCGGCTGCGGGTAGAGCTGCCCGCGGTCGTTGTAGTCCCACCGGGTGTAGATCACGCGGCCGTCGCTCATGACGGTGGGGTAATTCGTGTGGACCTGGTCGAAACTCAGGCGGCGCATGTAGCGCCCGTCGCCGTCGCAGGTGTAGAGATTGGAGACCTCCGTCCACCAGCAGTCGACGATCTGGACGCACCGGGTCGAGTTGAAGACGATATCCCCGTTCGGCAGGTAGGCGCACTCGTAGTCGGCAAAGCCCAGGCCCGAGGTCAACTGCCGCACGCGGCGCGTGGCCACCTCCATTTCATAGAGGTGGTAGTCGTCCTTGCGGTCGTCCTTCTTCCAGGAGAAGAGGATCCGCTTCCCGTCGGAGGAGACGTCCGGATTGCGGATGCTGCCCCTGGCGTCGCGCACCAGCGTGTGGACCTTCCCGCGAATCCCGTCCATCTCGAGCATACACAGCGCCGAGCCCGCGCGGAAATGGCGCTCGGCCTGAGCATCCGACTGGCCCTCGGTGTAGGCGTAGTGGCTGCCGCCCATGTTGTGGTGCTTGGCGAAGACGATCTTCGTGTACCGGCCCAGCAGGCCCGCCAGGCGGCGCGCGCGCCGCACGCCGCATGCCCGCACGTAGAGCGTGCGCCAGCGCGGGTCCTTCCCGGGCACGGCGGCCTTCGCGAGGGCCGCCGCCTCCGTGCGGAGGGAGGCCCCCGCGGCGCCGAGCTCCGCCACGATCTTCTCGACGAGCTCAGCCTCGCGCGTCGCCGCGCCGCCGTCGGTGAAGCACCGGCCGGCCTCGCCGCCGGCGTCCTGCTGCAGCCAGTCCTTCAAGAGAACGTCCCCGGGCGCCGCGTCCACGGGTTCGGCCGCCGCGGCCGGGAGGGCGGCCAGGAATGTGAATGTAAACGCGATCGCGATGCGGAGGCACGGAGCCTGCATGTCTCTACCTTCTCCCGGCCGAATCGGGGTCAGTCATTGAAATGGCGAATGAGGTCATCGGCGACACCTTGACCGTGTCCCTCCC
>CAYLQD010000046.1:0-26909 GCA_964385685.1 uncultured Planctomycetota bacterium
ATTATAACACAGGACGGCCTGTTTGTCATGCACCCGGTGAGAAATGCGGGCTAAGCCTTCCCGATAGCACCTTCGAGTTTGGGCCTCAGAAGACCTTCTCGGGTCTGAGCTTCGGATCTGGATTGGCCAATCCCGGAGCGGGTGGTCAGCCATGCCTCAGAGCCAAGGATCAGGATTTCGTGCTCGGGAAACGCCTGTTCATGATGACTTCGTTCGACAGAGGTTTTGAGAATGCAGAGCGCGTCGAGGCCCATCTTGGCTACGTCTGTGCCGAATGCAAGACCAACCTGGACAAGACCATGTTCCAGGAGGCTGTTGCTACCAGCCGTGACCTGAAGATCGCCGTTCCATCATCACTCTATTTCTTGGTTTGTGAGTTCCTGGATATGACCCCGGTCTCGATAACGTCCACGCACATTGACGACGTTCTCATTGTCCGAAAAGCGAAAAGGATGTCCTCGAATGTTCGGCAAGAGTACAGAACCGCGCGAGATCGGAGGGCCCGCAGGCAGGAGTACGTCCAGTTCCTTGAGGCCGCGAAGTACCACACGGACGTTTTTCAGCGGATGATCGACAAAATCCAAGCCATAGCTGACGACACCGATCCAACAGCCGGGAGGGTGTTGACGAGAGGCTACTTCTGACGAGAGGGGATTGCTCAACAAGCGCGCGCACGGACGGGAAGAACCGTGTCGGTATGCTCGGCAATGCTCCCACCCGTGACGCTGACGCCAACTACGGCCTTCTCATCCCGTCAAGACGCCCTCGTTCTGCCAGAGCCACTTGGTGACCTGTATGCCCATCCTCAAGATTGACTGCGTGGGGGGCGTTTGCTAGACTCTCCCGCCGATTATGGTGGATGCAGGGCCCGAAGCGGTTTCGAGCGAGGTGGACATGGGACACAGGATCGTTGTCTGCGCCAAGCAGGTCCCCGATACGACCAACGTCACCGGCGATGCGATGAACCCGGACGGGACGATCAACCGCGCGGCGCTCCCCGCGGTCTTCAATCCCGAGGACATCAACGCGCTCGAGCTGGGGCTCGAACTGCGCGAGCGGCACGGCGGCAAGGTGACGGTCGTCACGATGGGCCCGCCGCGCGCGGCCGACATCCTGCGCGAGTCGCTCGAGCGCGGCGCCGACTCGGCCGTGCTGCTGACCGACCGCGGGTTCGCCGTCGCCGACACGCTCGCGACGTCCTACACGCTCGCGAAGGCGATCGAGAAGGTGGGCGGGGCCGACGTCGTCCTCTGCGGGCGGCAGGCCATCGACGGGGACACCGCCCAGATCGGGCCGCAGCTCGCCGGCCGGCTCGGCATCAGCCAGGTCACCTACATCCTCGACGTGCTCGATCTCACCAACGAGACGGTCCGCGTCAAGCGGATGATCGAGGGCGGGGCCGAGACCGTCGAGACGAAGCTGCCCGCGCTCCTGACGGTCACGTCGGAGGCGAACGAGCCGCGGCCGCCGCGCGCCAAGCTCATCATGAAGTACAAGCGGGCCAAGGCGCCGTCCGAGCTGGCGGGCGAGATCGACCCGAAGCGGCAGGTGCCGCCGGACGAGCTTGCGGCCAAGCTGAAGGAGAAGGAGTACGAACTCGGCCAGGCCGGGCTTCTGATCGCCGAGTGGGACGGCGCCGCCGTCGCGGCCGATATGGAACAGTGTGGCTACGTCGGGTCGCCGACGCGCGTGATGAAGGTCGAGAGTGCGCTCCTGAAGCAGACGAAGCACAAGACGGTCGAGCCGACCGAGAAGGGGCTCTCGCAACTGGTACACGAACTCGTCGAGGACCACATCGTCGGGTGAACAGCAAGTTGAAAGTTGAATGTTGGCGACGCTTCAGCCGAATGAAGAAGCAGGAGCGCCCGTCCAGGGGCGGGTAGACTTCGGGCGACCGCTCCCGTGGCACGGGCGTCTCGCCCGTGCGTCTCACGGGCATCCTGCCCGTGTGTGCACGCCGAGGGTGGGCGTCCGATGCACGGCCAAGATGGCCGTGCGACCCACGGCCAGGATGGCCGTGCCACGACGGCGTGCGGCCCGGGACGCCCCGGTCTACCGGCCGGCCCGGCGCTACAGTCGTGTTGTACCGGCCGCTTCACTTGGCTGAAGTGTTACGAATGCTGCAAGTTGAAAGTTGGCGGGGCTTCAGCGGGTGCCGCAGGTGTAAGACGCGGAACTCGGGACGCGGAACTCGGAACTGAGGAAGCGATGAGCGACGAAAACGGACACGGCGTCTGGGTCGTGCTGGAGCAGGAAGACGGCAAGCTGGCCGACGTCGGCCTCGAACTGCTTCATCACGCGTGTGAGCTGGCCGCGAAGACGGGCGGCGAGCCCTGCGCCGTGCTCGCCGGACACGGGATCGGCGGCCTGGCGAAGACGCTGACGGCGCACGGGGCGAAGAAGGTCTACCTGATCCAGGACGAGCGGCTCCAGGACTACACCACGCTGCCGTTCGCGAAGGTGATCGCCGATCTGGCGAAGGAGCGGCGCCCCGAGATCGTCCTCTTCGGCGCGACCCTGCTCGGGCGCGACCTCGCGCCCCGCGTCGCGTCGATCCTCCGATGCGGCCTGACGGCCGACTGCACCGACCTCCGCATCGGCGACTACACCGACCCGCGCACGCGGCAGGAATACAAGGACATCCTCTACCAGATTCGCCCGGCGTTCGGCGGCAACATCATCGCGACGATCGTCTCGCCCGACCACCGGCCGCAGATGGCGACCGTTCGCGAGGGCGTGTTCCCGCTTGGCGAGGCCGACGAGTCCCTGACGGGCGAGGTCGTTCACGTCGAGCCCGCGCTCACGCAGGACGAGATGATCACGAAGGTCGTCGACCGGGTCAAGGCGGCGAAGAAGGTCAACCTGAAGGGCGCGCAGGTCATCGTGGCGGGCGGGGCGGGCGTCGGCGGGCCCGAGAACTTCAAGCTCGTCCGCGACCTCGCCGAGACGCTCGGCGGCGTGGTCGGGGCCTCGCGCGCCGCCGTCGACGGCGGCTACATCGACCGCGAGCACCAGGTCGGGCAGACGGGCACGACCGTGCGGCCGAAGCTCTACATCGCCTGCGGCATTTCGGGCCAGGTGCAGCACCGGGCCGGGATGCAGGACGCGGGCACCATCATCGCGATCAACAACGATCCCGACGCGCCCATCTTCAGTATCGCGCACTACGGGATCGTCGGCGACCTGACCGACGTTGTCCCGAAGCTGATCGAAGCATACAAAGCCAAGGAGTGAGGACCTGAATGCCGAATTTCTTCGATGAGAATGAGGACCTCAAGTTCACGTTCGACTGGCTCGACCTGTCGAAGGTCGTCGAGCTGCGCGAGAAGGGCTTCTCGGAGGCGGCGAACTACGACTACGCGCCGAGGGACCTCGATGATGCGCTCGATAACTACCGCCGCGTGCTCTCGCTCGTCGGCGACATCGCCGGCAACTTCATCGAGCCGCGGGCCGAGGACGTCGACATCGAGGAGGCGCAGTGCGCCGACGGCGTCGTCAGCTACCCGAAGGGCATCGCCGAGGCGATCGAACGCCTGGCCGACGCCGACCTGATGGGCTTCACGCTCCCGCGCAAGTACGGCGGCCTCAACATGCCGACCGCGACGTACAGCATGGCGATCGAGATGGTCAGCCGCGCCGACGCCGGGCTGATGACCATCTTCGGGCTCCAGGACATCGCCGAGACGATCAATGACTTCGCCGACGACGAGATCAAGGCGGAGTACCTGCCGAAGTTCGCCGACGGCGACGTGACCGGGGCGATGGTGCTGACCGAGCCCGACGCCGGCAGCGACCTCCAGGCCGTGATGACGACGGCGACGGCACCCGCCGACGGCGACGACAAGGGCACCTGGCTCATCAACGGCGTCAAGCGGTTCATCACCAACGGCTGCGGGGACGTGCTGCTCGTCATGGCGCGGTCCGAGCCGGGCACGACGGACGCCCGCGGCATCTCGCTCTTCGTCGTCGAGCAGGGCGAGGGCGTGCGCGTCCGCCGCATCGAGGAGAAGCTCGGCATCCACGGCTCGCCGACGTGCGAGATTCAGTTCACGAACGCGCCCGGCCGGCTCATCGGCAAGCGGAAGCGCGGGCTGATGACGTATGTGATGGCGCTGATGAACGGAGCGCGGCTCGCGATCGCGGCTCAGGCGCTCGGCATCGCCGAGGCGGCGTATCAGGCGTCGCTCGATTTCGCGCAGGACCGCGAGCAGTTCGGCAAGGCCATCATCGACTTCCCCGCCGTCTTCGAGATGCTGACGGACATGCAGACGAACATCGAGGCGGCGCGGGCCCTCATCTACGACACCGCCGTCATCGTCGACTTCGAGAAGCTCTACGGGGAGAAGCTCGCGGAGATGGGCCGCGACGACCCCGAGTACGGCGACGTCCGCACGCTCCAGCGGCAGCATGCGAAATGGGCGAAGAACCTCACGCCCATGTCCAAGTTCTTCTCGTGCGAGATGGCGAACAAGGTCGCGTCCGACGCGATCCAGGTCCACGGCGGCTCGGGCTACATGCGCGACTATCCCGTCGAGCGGTACTTCCGCGACGCGCGCATCACGAACATCTACGAGGGCACGAGCCAACTCCAGGTGGTTGCGGCGATCGGCTGCATCCTTGCGGGCGACCTCGACGACCGGTTCGCGGAGTTCAAGGCCGAGCCGTTCGAGAAGCCGCTCGGCGTGCTCGCGAAGAAGCTCGGTCGCATGCTCGAGCAGTTGGAGAAGTGCATCGCGTACGTCAAGAAGAAGGACAACCGCGACTACACCGACCTGCACGCGCGGCGGATTGTCGAGATCGCGACCGACGCCCACATCGGCACCCTTCTCCTGCGGCAGGCGAAGATGAAGCCGCAGAAGCAGTATACGGCCAAGAACTTCATCCTTCGCGCCGCCGCCCGCGCCGAGGCCAACGTCCGGCTCGTCACCAACGGCGACCAGACCCTGCTCCGCAAGCACCGGGCCATGCTGGGAATCTAGTGTGTCTCTTCCCTGTGGTGCGGCTCCAATCGCGGTTTGTGTCTGGTAGTTCTTCAATCGTAATCTTGCTCGTAATCATGATCGTAATCCGCGGCTGCGCAAGCGATTACGATTAGGATTAGGATTACGATTACGACCGCGGAACGGCTGATACCGCTCCCAGAACTTGCGCGTGGCGACGGATTTCACGGCATGTCGTCCGGGTCAACGGGGGTCGTCTCGCCGGCTTCGAACTCGGCCAGCGCCTCCTTGCACGCCTGCGCCAGGGCCGGCCGGGACGTGGGGTCCTGGCAGACGGGTTCCCACGGGTCGTCTAGCAGCACGACGACCGCTTCGATCTCGCCCTTGTCGCGGATGGGCTCCGCCAGGACGACGTGACCATCCTTGATGACGGCTTTGATCGCTTTCATCTCGTGCTCTCCGGCCCGCCTCTTGCGACGCTGTTCTCCCGCCACATCCCCCAATGGATTCTCCCCGTTGCGCGCCCGCATGTCAACCGAAAAACCCCGCCGCGTGCGACCGGTCGTCCGGGAGGCGCGCCCGGTTCGCCCAGAGCACGGGTGGACAATCGCCCCACACGGGCCTTGCCTGCTGCGCCGTCGAAAAGCTTTGACCGGTGCGCGGGGCGTCTGCTAGAATGCCTCCCGTCGGTTCACTTCGTCCGCCAGTTGGAGAGACGCGATTTGCGCGTCGTCGGCATCGATCCCGGCCTCAAAATCACCGGCTACGGCGTTGTTGATGGCGACGGACACGCCTTCTCCCTGGTCGAGGCGGGCGTCGTCTCGTCGTGCGAACGCGACCCGATGCCCGAGCGGATTCAGGCGATCTACGACGACGTGCTCGCGGTCTTCGCGGAAGCCGAGCCGGACTGCGTCGCCATCGAGGAGTTGTACGCGCACTACGCGCACCCGCGGACCGCCATCCTGATGGGCCACGCGCGGGGCGCCATCATGCTGGCCGCGGCGAAGTGCGGCGTTTCCGTCGCGAACTACTCGGCGACGATGATCAAGAAGTCGCTGACGGGCAACGGGCACGCGACGAAGCAGCAGGTGCAGCGGATGATCGAGGTCGTGCTCGGGCTGAACGAGCCGCCGGAGCCGCCGGACGTCGCCGACGCGCTGGCCGTGGCCCTCTGCCACGTCAACGCGGCCGCGAAGCTGCCGCAGCTCGGCAGGAGAAGCAGGTGATAGCGAAGATCACGGGCACGGTCGGCGAGATTCACGAGGGCGCCATCACGCTCGACGTGGGTGGGCTCGGATACGAGGTGCTCGTGCCCGGCGGGCTCGCGCTCCGGCTGCGGCAGAGCGGCGCGGTCGGCACCGAGTTGACGCTCCACACGCTCGAATACATCGAGGGCGGCACGACGGGCTCGACGATGACACCGCGGCTGGTCGGGTTTTTCGATCCGCTCGACCGCGAGTTCTTCGGGCTGCTGACGTCGGTGAAGGGGCTCGGGCCGAAGAAGGCGCTGAAGGCGCTGACGATTTCGACGAAGCGGTTTGCGCTGAGCATCGAGAACGGCGAGGCGGGGCTCTTGTGCGAGCTGCCCGCGGTCGGCCCGCGGTCGGCGGAGAAGATCGTCGCGGAGCTTCGCGGCAAGTGCCAGAAGTTCGCGTTGATGCGCGACGGCGAGCCGCTCGGCGCGGAGGCGGCGGAGGAACTTGCCCCCGACATGCGGTCGGAGACGATGCAGATTCTGACGGCGCAGTTGCAGTATTCGGCGGTCGAGGCCGACGCGATGATCAGCAAGGCGATGGCGGGCGGGAAGAAGTTCGAATCGTCGCAGGAACTCATCAGTGAGATCTTCCGCTTGCTGTCCGGGAACTGAGGGGCAGTGAGAAGTTGAAAGTGTGAAGTTGCGCTTGGCGCGTGCTGCCGCGTGTGGCTCAACTTTGAAGCTGCAACCTGAAACTTGAAACTGGTGTGACATGCGTCAGCGAATCGTAGACCCCAGGCCGCTCTCGGACGACGACGAGCGGTTCAACCTGACGCTGCGGCCGCGCACGCTCGATGAGATGATCGGTCTCTCGGATCAGCTCGAGCCGCTCCGGATCGCGCTGCACGCTGCGATGGAGCGGGACGAGGCGCTCGAGCACGTCCTGCTCGACGGCCCGCCGGGGCTCGGCAAGACGACCATCGCGCACGCCATCGCGAGCGAACTCGGCTCGAAGCTCGTCCATTCGTCCGGCCCGGCTCTCACCCGCACGGGCGACCTGATGGGCATCCTGACCGGCCTCGGGCCGCGCGACGTCCTCCTCATCGACGAGATCCACCGCCTGCCGATCGCGGTCGAGGAGTTCATCTATCCCGCGATGGAGGACCGGCAGGTCCAGTTCGTGGTCGACAGCGGCGCGTTCGCGAAGACGGTCAACATCCCGCTTAAGCATTTCACCGTCGTCGGCGCGACCACGAAGGCCGGGCTGCTGTCGAAGCCGCTGCGGGAGCGGTTCGCCATCTTCCATCACGTCGAGTTCTACGAGCCGGCGGACCTCAAGAGCATCGTCCTGCGGTCGGCCGCGTTGCTCAACGTGACCATCGACGACGACGCGGCCGACGAGATCGCGCGGCGCTCGCGCGGTACGCCGCGAATCACGAACAACTACCTGAAACGCGTCCGCGACTTCGCGCAGGTCAAGGCCGACGGGCACATCACGCGCGAGGTCGCCGTCCAGGCGCTCGACATGCTCGGCGTCGATTCGCTCGGGCTCGACGAACTCGACCGCCGGTTCCTCCGCGTCATCGCCGATTTCTATGACGGCGGGCCCGTCGGGATCGAGGCGCTCGCCGCGACCCTCAACGAAGACCGCGACACGCTCGACGATGTCGTCGAGCCGTATATGCTTCGGATCGGGCTCTTGAATCGTACGAGCAAGGGCCGCCGGGTCACGAAGTCGGCGTTCGAGCACCTGGGCCTCGACCCGCCGGCCGCCACGCAGAAGGGACTTTTCTGACCACCCTGCCCCGCTGGATCGATCACCGATGATCGGCATGAGTTCCGTCGACAGATTCATCACCGAGGACGAGATTCGCGACGTCGTTGCGCGCGGGCTCGACGAGGCGTGCCTCGACGGGAAGCGGGTCCTCGCCCTCGTGCCCGACGGCACCCGCTCGATGCCGATGCCGCTGATGTTCCGGCTCCTGACCGACCGGCTGATGGGCTCGGCGAAAGCGATCGATTTCCTCATCGCGCTCGGGACCCATCCGCCGATGCCGGAGGAGGCGGTCAACCGGCTCGTCGGGCTGACGCCGGACGAACGCGCCGGGAAGTACGCGGACGTCCGCATCCTCAACCACGCGTGGGACGATCCCGCGGCGCTCGCGGACCTCGGCACCATCCCGGCCGCCGAGATCGAGGCGATCTCCGGCGGGCTCCTCAGCCAGGACGTGCCCGTCAGCATCAACAAGCTCGTGCTCGACTACGACGTGGTCCTCATCGTCGGGCCCGTCTTCCCGCACGAGGTCGTCGGGTTCTCCGGCGGGAACAAGTATCTCTTCCCCGGCGTCGCGGGCCCCGACATCATCCATTTCTTCCACTGGCTCGGGGCGCTCATCACGAACCCGCTCGTCAACGGCACGAAGGAGACGCCGACGCGGCAGGTGGTCGAGCGCGCGGCGGAGTTCGTCGGGCTGCCCAAGCTCTGCTTCTCGCTCGTCACGAAGCACGCGGGCACGCACGCGATCTTCTTCGGCACGCCGCAGGAGGCGTGGTCGGCCGCGGCCGACGTCGCCGCGCAGACGCACATTCAATACGTCGACCGCACGTACAGCAAGGTGCTGGCGATCGCGCCGGAGATGTACGACGACCTCTGGACGGCGGCGAAGGCGATGTACAAGCTCGAGCCGGTCCTGGCCGACGGAGCGGAACTTGTCATCTACGCCCCGCACATCGATGAGGTCTCGTACACGCACGGCAAGATCATCGACCGCATCGGCTACCACACCCGCGATTACTTCGTGAAGCAGATGGGGAAGTTCAAGGGCGTGCCGGGCGGGATCATGGCGCACTCGACGCACGTGAAGGGGATCGGCACGTTCGAAAGCGGCGTCGAGCGGGCACGCGTCAAGGTGGTCCTGGCGACCGGCATCCCGGAGGAGCGGTGCAAGCGGATCAACCTCGGCTACCGCGACCCGGCGACGGTCGATGTGTCGGAGTGGGAGGGCGGCGAAGACGAAGGCGTGCTCGTCGTGCACGACGCCGGCGAAACCCTCTACCGCCTCGCCGACGGGACCGTGCCGAAGATCGAGGGGTGAAGCGCGCTCTGGTTGGGCCGGGCACGGCAGGCCGTGCCCCTACAGAAAACCGGGTGTCTGCTCTTCTGTTGAAAACCGAGATTCTTCGCTGACGCTCAGAATGACAAACTCAATAGCCCGGGGTTGTCCTTGTGTCATCCTGAGCGAAGCGAAGGACCTCTGCGTTGTTGGGGCGCCTCATGAATCCAGGCAACTACCCCCCGTTCAGAGCATCCACTCACACGGCAGATTGGCTCTTTTCGCTCTGGTTCTTCGGGAGTATAATGTCGCCATGACGACCATACGCGAAATCGAGAACGCCGTCGAGCAGCTTCCAGACGACCAGCTCCGGGAGTTCCGGGAGTGGTTCGAGAGCTTCGACGCCGAGGTCTGGGACAGGGAGTTCGAGCAGGACGCGGCCGGCGGCAAACTGGACCGCCTGGCTCAGCGGGCCCTGCACGCGCGCGAACAGGGCGGGTGCACCGAACTGTGAAGCACTTCGCGGCCCCGGATTTCTGGCAGTGCTACCGGAAGCTGCCGAAGCCGATCCGGAAGGTGGCTGACCAGAGCTTTGGCCTGCTCAAGTCGAATCCTCGGCATCCCTCACTGCATCTCAAGAAGGTCGGCCGTTATCGTTCGGTCCGCGTTGGGGCCGGACATCGCGCCCTGGGCGTGGAGTGCGCGGACGGCATCGTCTGGTTCTGGATCGGCAGCCACGGCGACTACGACAAGCTTGTTCGGCAGTAGGGGACCGGGGACGACAAGGGAAGCACTATTGACCCGTGGGATGACGCTCGTTTTCATTGGGCCTTCGACAGGATGAAAGAGGAGAAGCGAGATGGATAGGCACGTGGTCTACACCGACCAGGCGCCACAGCCCGTCGGTCCGTACAGCCAGGCGATCGCGGCAGGCGGGTCCGTGTTCACGGCGGGGCAGGTCGGGCTGGTGCCGGGGACGACGGAACTGGCCGGTGGCGACGTCGCGTCGCAGACGCGGCAGGCGCTCGAGAACCTGAAGGCGGTGCTCGACGCGGCCGGCTCCGGGCTCGATCAGGTCGTGAAGACGACCGTCTTCCTGAAGGACATCGGCGACTTCGCGGCGATGAATGAGGTCTACGCCGAATACTTCACGGACGACCCGCCCGCGCGCAGCGCGGTCGAAGTCGCCCGCCTCCCGCTCGACGCGCTCGTCGAGATCGAGTGTGTGGCACATCGATGAGAAGAAGGGGGCGCCGCGGATCAACTCGCTCTTTCCCGTTGGAGATAATATCGCTTGACGTTATTAGCGTTATGCGTTATTATCAGCACGTGATCAGGTCATTTCGGAACAAGACCGCGGAACGGGTGTTCCAGCGGGAGAGGGTCCGCAAGCTCGACCTGAGCGTTCAGCGTCTGGCGCAAAGGAAGCTGGCCATCTTGGATGCAGCAGAGACACTGGACGACCTGAGGATCCCTCCTGGGAACCGATTGAAGAAACTCTCCGGTTCGAGGAAGGGACAGCACAGCATACGAATCAACGACCAGTGGCGAATGTGTTTTCGCTGGCACCACGGAGATGCCTACGACGCAGAGATTACGGACTATCACTAGGAGACGGACATGGCACGGAGATTGGCGCCGATACATCCGGGCGAGGTCCTGGTCGAGGAGTTTCTGAAGCCCTTGGGCATCAGCCAGTATCGACTGGCCAAGAGTACGAGTGTGTCGCCGCGACGCATCAACGAAATCGTGCACGGCAAGCGTTCGATTTCTGCGGACACCGCTCTCCGCCTCGCACGTTATTTCGGTACAACAGACCGCTTCTGGGTGAACCTTCAGACGCGCTACAACATCGAGGTAGAGAAGGATCGGCTGGGAGGACGCTTGGACAAAGAAGTGCAAGTGTTGCGGAAGGTCAGCTAGACGTTGACGTCGCTGAGGCCCCGGTCAGAGGGGAAGTGCTGCGGTGCTATTCCCGGAGCGGCCGGCCTCGCGGGGGAGTTCTCCGTGCGTATTCACGCCTATCCCTGGTAGGTTTCCCACGGTGGCTGTCCGGGTAGCAGGGCCTCGAATTCTTCGACGAGAGCGGCCTCGTAGTCGCCGGCGTATTCGCCGGCGAGGAATCGGTCGCAGGCCTCATCGCGGAATCTCGCCCACGATGCCTCCTCGTGCCCCGGATTGACCGGATAGAAGAGGGCGTCGTTCGCCCGTGCGGCCTTCATGTCGCCCGGCGCGTCGCCGATCATCAGAATGCGGTCGGCGGGATACCTGCCGCCCGCGGCGAGCGCGAGGTGCTCCGACTTCTTCCCGCGCTCCTGCCCGGCGATGACGGCCATGTGCTTCGCGACGTCGTGCTCGTTCCACTCGCGTTCGAGCGCCTCGCACGGCGTCGCGCTGACCACGATGCAGTCGGCCTGCCCGGACAGCTTCTCGAGCGACTCGCGGACGCCGGGGAAGGGGGGCACGTCGCGCACGATGTTGGCGACCGCCGCGTTGATGGTCTGCGACCAGTCGAGCACCTGGGCCAACTCGCCGCTGCCCGTGCTCTCGACCTCGGCCTCGAGCGCCGGGTTGCCGAGCTTCGTCTCGCGCCCGGTCCACGCCTTGAGTTCCGGCAGAAGGGGAATCTCGACGTTCCGCGCGATGACCTCCCTGCGCTCGCGGAGGAAGTTGAGCACGTGCTGGAGCGCGAGGAATCGGTTGCAGCCGCGGGTCTTCGAGTAGAGGTTGACGAAGTCCCAGGCCTCGCGGGCGTACTTCGAGACGGCGGCGAGGTTCCATTTCCACACGGTCGTCGGGCAGAAGCACTCCTTGTGCTTCGGCTCCATGGTGTCGAACGCGCAGCCGTCGGAGTCGATGCCGACGAAGAACTCGTGCTTGGGCGTGAAGTCCTTGAGCGGCGCTTGCGGGTCTGGGGCCATGATCGATGCCTTTCGCGCGGGCCAAAAGAAAAGCGCCCCTGGGATCGCCAAGGGCGCTCTTGAGAAAAACGGACTTGGACTACAGGTCCTGCGGCTTGACGGTCGACCGCTTGTTGGCCTGAGTGCGAGCGACGGCGCAGTCGAGTATGCAGGCGATCTTGCAGTTGAGCGCGCCGAGGGCGTCACCGGAAGTCATGCAGCCCTTGCTCTTGATGTAGGCCTTCACCTTGCTGGCCACGACCATCATCTCTACGTCCTTCGAGCACTTCGTCCCCATTGCGTGTCACCTCCCTTTCTTACAAGAGCTACGGAAAGCGTTCCATTCAACCGGACAACGTGCCCGATTCCGAAGGAATTATACCGATTGGCAGAGGCCCCGCAAAGGCTTTTTTCGGCCTTTTTGGGGCATTAGGCGGTTCTTCCGTCGATGGTGCCTTCCTGGATATCGAGTTCGGATCGGCTCTGAATCCGGTCGACCTTGCCGTCGCGTATCCAGACAATGCGGTCCGACGCGTTCAGCATCTTCATGTCGTGGGTCGCCGTGATGATCGTGACGCCGCGGCTTTGGTTCAGTTCTTTGAGCAGTGTGATGATGTCTTCGCCCGTCTTCAGGTCGAGGTTGCCGGTCGGTTCGTCGGCGAGGATGATGGCGGGATCGTTGGCGAGCGCCCGCGCGATCGCGACGCGCTGCTGCTGCCCGCCCGAGAGCTCGCTTGGCTTGTGATCGAGCCGCGCGCCGAGGCCGACCTGCTCGAGGAGACCTGCGCCCTTCCAGGTCGCGTCGTCGCTCGGCATGCCCGCGAAGATCATCGGGAGCGTCACGTTCTCGAGCGCCGTCATCACGGGAATGATGTTGAACGACTGGAAGATGTATCCGATCCGGCGGCACCGCAGCCAGGCGAGCTGGCGCGTGTCCAGGTCGGCGACGTTCACGCCGTCGATGAAGACCGTGCCGTCCGTCGGCCGGTCGAGCGCGCCGACCATGTTGAAGAGCGTCGTCTTGCCCGAGCCGGACGGGCCCATGATCGAGAGGTACTCGCCGGCGCACACGCCGAGCGTGATCCCGCCGAGAGCGGCGACCTCCTGCACGCCCAGCTTGTAGACCTTGGTGACATCGTTGACTTCGACGATGTGCTCGGACAACGGGTGTCCTCGATGAGGGCTTGCGGTCGGGCTCATTCTAGGCCGGGCCCGGCACCCTGTCAATCCAGCGAGGGCGCGACCGGAGACGGTTGACGGGGCCGCGCCTCGCTGCTACACTCGTGCGCCGTTGTGAGTGGCACGGGCATTTCTTGAGTTCGACAGGGCGCACAATCATGGGCAAGAAAGCGATTCTCTTTCCGGGGCAGGGCGCGCAGAAGGTCGGGATGGGCCAGGACCTCTACGAGGCGGTTCCGGAGGCCCGGGAGGTCTACGACCGGGCGAACGCGGCGCTCGATTTCGACGTCGCGAAGGTGTGCTTCGAGGGGCCCGCGGAGGAGCTGAACGACACGGCCGTGTGCCAGGCGGCGATTCTGGTGACGAGCATCGCGGCGGTCGCCGCGCTGCGTACGAAGTGCGGCGAGCCGGCCGCTGCGGCCGATATGACCGCGGGACTGAGTCTGGGCGAATACACCGCTCTGGCCCACGCCGGTGTGTTCGAGTTCGAGGATGCCGTCCGGCTCGTGCGGACGCGCGGGATGCTGATGAAGGAGGCGGGCGAGATCAATCCGGGCGCGATGCTCTGCGTGATCGGGATGTCGCGCGAGGCCGCGGAGGATGTCGTCGCGGCGTCGGATCCGGCGAAAGGCGCACTGGTCGCGGCGAACTTCAACTGCCCCGGGCAGATCGTGCTCTCGGGCACGGAGGGAGCGATCGACGCCGCGGCCGGGGCCGCGACGGAGCAGGGCGCGAAGCGGGCTATCAAGCTCGTCGTGAGCGCCGCGTTCCACAGCCCGCTGATGGAGCCCGCGGTCGAGCGGCTCAAGGCGGAGCTCGAGCGCGTCGAAATCCGCGCGCCGCGCGTTCCCGTGATAAGCAACGTGTCGGCGCGGCCCGCGAGGACGGTGGAGGAGATCCGCGACCTGCTGCCGCTCCAGCTCACGAGCCCCGTCCTCTGGGAGGACTCGATCCGCTACATGATCGGGGAGGGGATGACCGAGGCCATTGAGGCCGGGCCCGGCCGCGTGCTCAGCGGCCTGCTCGCGAAGACCGACAAGGGCGTGTCGGCGCGAAACGTCGGCTCGCTCGGGGACCTGGACTGAACAGGAGAAGAGGATGGACCTGAAAGGCAAGGCGGCGGTCGTGACGGGCGGGTCGCGCGGGATCGGCAAGGCGATCTGCCTGG
The DNA here is from genome assembly GCA_964385685.1 of uncultured Planctomycetota bacterium. GTDB lineage: Bacteria > Planctomycetota > PUPC01 > PUPC01 > PUPC01 > CAYLQD01. The sequence continues at coordinate 14,436 of CAYLQD010000046.1, forward strand.
CGTTGGCGGAACAGGGAGCGGACATCTGTATCGCCGATGTCCTCGACGCCGACGAGACCGTTAAGGAGATCGAAGCGAAGGGCGTTCGGTGCATCGCGCGAAAAGCCGACGTCACCAAACCGGACGAGGTCGACGCCGTTGTGAAGGACGTCGTCGGCGAGTTCGGCAACCTGACGATCCTCGTCAACAACGCGGGCATCACGCGCGACGGCCTGCTGATGCGAATGAGCGAGGCCGACTGGGACGCGGTCCTCGCCGTGAATCTCAAGGGCGCGTTCGTCTGCACGAAGGGCGTGGCCCGCCAGATGATGAAGCAGAAGGCCGGGCGGATCATCAACATCTCGTCCGTCGTCGGGATCTTCGGGAATCCGGGTCAGGCGAACTATTCGGCCTCGAAGGCCGGGATGATCGGCCTGACGAAGTCGGTCGCGAAGGAGCTTGGCTCGCGGGGCATTACGGCCAACGCGGTCGCGCCGGGCTATATCAAGACCGAGATGACGCATGTGCTGAGCGACGAGGCGAAGGCGGCGTTCGAGCAGAACATCCCGCTGACGCGGCCGGGTGCCGAGGACGAGAAGGCGGGCTTCGCGGAGGACGTCGCCAACTGTGTCGTCTTCCTCGCGAGCGACGCCGCCGGTTACATCACCGGCCAGGTCCTGCCGGTCGACGGTGGTCTGGCAATGTGACGGAGCAAGGCGTGCATTCTCCGACGTTCGACGAATTCGAAAAGCTCGCGAAGCCCGGCACCGTCGTACCCGTCTATCGCCAGCTCCTCGCCGACACGCTGACGCCCGTTTCCGCGTTTCTGCGCTTCGGCGGCGGCGACGACTGTTTCCTGTTCGAGAGCGTGACGGGCGGCGAGAAGATCGGCCGCTACTCGCTGCTCGGCGTCGGCCCGTCGAGCGTGTTCGAGTGCCGCGAGGGCGTCGTCAAGCACGACCACGAGGAGCAGATCGACGAGTACCCGACCGACGACCCGATCGCGGAACTCGAACGCCTCCTGAGCAAGTGGCAGACCGTGCCCGTCCCGGGCCTGCCGGAGCAGGAGTCGTCGTTCACGGGCGGAGCCGTCGGCTACTTCGCCTACGACGTCGTCCGCTATGTCGAGCATCTCCCGAACCGGCCGGAGCGCTCGCTCGACCTGCCCGATATCTGCTTCATGTTCTTCGACACCGTGATCGTGTTCGACCACGTGTTCAACACGGTCAAGGTGATCAGCAACGCCCGCATCGACGAGGGCACCGACCTCCACGAGGCATACGACGCCGCCGTCGACGCGATCGAGCGGACCGTCGAGAAGCTCAGGTCCTCCGTCACCGAACTCCACGACGACATCGTCACGAGCGGGACCGAGGAGATCGAGTTCGAGTCGAACTTCGTCAAGTCCGACTACTTCGACGCGGTCAGCAAGTGCAAGGAATACATCGCGGCGGGCGACATCTTCCAGGTCGTCCTCTCGCAGCGGCTGCACGCGAAGACGACGGCCGGCGCGTTCGACATCTATCGCGTCCTGCGGGCCGTGAACCCGTCGCCGTATATGTTCTTCCTCAAGCTCGGCAACCTGCAGCTCATCGGCGCGTCGCCCGAGGTCATGTGCAAGGTTCAGGACGGCGTGATGACCGTCCGGCCGATCGCCGGCACGCGGCGGCGCGGCCGGGACGACGCGGAAGACGCCGCGCTCGCCGAGGACCTGCTCGCCGATCCGAAGGAACGGGCCGAGCACATCATGCTCGTCGACCTCGGCCGCAACGACGTCGGCCGCGTCTGCGAGTACAACACCGTCAACCTCGACGAGGTGATGGTCATCGAGCACTTCAGCCACGTGATGCACATCACGTCGCAGGTCTCGGGCCGGCTCGAGCCGGGCAAGACGTGCTTCGACGCGCTCCGCTCGTCGCTGCCCGCGGGCACGTTGTCCGGCGCGCCGAAAGTTCGCGCGATGGAGATCCTCGACGAACTCGAGCCCGACGTCCGCGGACCCTACGGCGGGGCCGTCGGCTACGTCACCTACGGCGGCAACATGAACACGGGGATCATCATCCGCACGCTCGCGCTGCTGGGCGACGACGCCTACGTGCAGGCGGGCGGCGGGATCGTCGCCGACAGCGTCCCCGAGCGGGAGTATCAGGAGACGCTCAGCAAGGCCCGCAGTCTCCTCCACGCCATCAAGATCGCCGAAGACCAGATGAGCGGGGGAGGGTAGGGGGCAGGTCAACTGCGGTAGGCGTCTCGGCGGTGTCCGACCTTCACGATGAGAACCTGACGCTCCGCGTCATCGATGGCGTAGACGACCCGGTAGTCACCCTGCCGGACGCGGTAGCGTTCTTGTGCCGAGAGCTTCTCCGACCCACGAGGTCGCGGGTCTCGGGCGAGCGATCGGATGCGGCGTACTATGCGGCGCAGGTCCGTCTTCGGGATTCGGGCCAGCTCCCGTGCGGCGGAGCGCTTGATGTCGATTCTATATCTTGCCATCTCGCTTCAGTTTCTTGAGGACGTCTTCGAAAGCGAGCGAGGGCTCGCGCTCCCGTTCCTGGAACGCAGCCAGGTCGGCCTCGTCTTCGGCAAGCGAGACTCTCACCGCCTCGTTCACGAGTTGGGAGATGGGGCGGTCGGTTTCGGCGGCCTTCAGCCGCAGAGCGCGGTGCAGCCGTGGGTCGAAGTAGACGGTTGCCCGCTTTGGCTTCGTGGTCATCGGTTTCACTCCTTCGGGGCTGCCAACATTATAGCGTTATGCTGTTATAACGTCAACACCCGTTCTGCGCCGAATGTGCCGCGCAAACACGCGGTTGAGACCGCCCGCCCCGACTGCTATACTGGGATCATGAAGCCAGCCGCTTCTCACGATCGACAAGACGAGTCGCCCGAGGCGAAGGCCCGGTGGTTCCAGTCGCTGTCCGTGGCCGAGCGGCTGGCGTACTTGTGCGCCGTGACGGACCTGGCGCTGAAGGCCCACCCGGAACTGGCGGAAAAGAGGGATGCTCAACCGGCTCAAGGGCGTATTCAAGTCCTTACACTCCCATGACGTGAAGTACGTGGTTATCGGCGGCATCGCCGCGGTCGCTCACGGCGTTCCCAGAGCGACGTTCGATCTCGACATATTGATCGAGGCCACTCCGGAGAACGCCGCGCGGCTTCTGGATGCTCTCGCGGACGCCGGCCTGGGCACCGCTTCACTGACAAGCGCCGAGGCCGTCCTGGCCAATGAGATCACCGTGTTTCAGGACAAGGTGCGTGTCGACGTTCAGACCGCCACGCCGGGCCTCGCCTTCCAGGACGCTTGGGAGCATCGCGTGACGATGGATTTCGATGGGCAGCCCTTCTGCCTCGTCAGCCGCGACGACCTGATCGCGGCGAAGCAGGCCGCCGGGCGCGAAGTGGATCTGGCAGACGTTCGCCAGCTCCAGGCGGGCGACGACAGCGAGGGAGGCGAGGCGCCCGCCTGAGGTAACCGCCACCCCCCGCGCATTCCGATTGCGAATGCCCCGAGAATCTGGCATCATGCGATCCACCGAAGGGGTCGCGCATGGACGCCAACTCCGACTTCCGCCTCGTCTCCGACCTCGAGCCCGCTGGCGACCAGCCCGAGGCCATCGAGGGGCTCGCGCGCGGATATCTCGACGAGAGCAAGCGACACCAGACGCTCCTCGGCGTGACCGGCTCGGGCAAGACGTTCACGATGGCGCACGTCATCGCGAAGCTCGGCCTGCCGACCCTCGTCGTCTCGCACAACAAGACGCTCGCCGCGCAGCTCTACGCCGAGTTCCGCGACTTCTTCCCCGAGAACGCCGTCGAGTATTTCGTCAGCTACTACGACTACTACCAGCCCGAGGCCTACATCCCCGCGCAGGACATCTACATCGCGAAGGACGCGTCGATCAACGAGGACATCGACCGGCTCCGGCTCTCGGCGACCAGCTCCCTGATGGGCCGCCGCGACGTCATCATCGTCGCCAGCGTCTCGTGCATCTACGGGCTCGGCTCGCCCGAAGATTACCGCGAGATGACCGTCGACGTCGCGAAGGGCGAGACGGTCGACCGCGACGGCATGCTCCAGAAGCTCGTCGACATCCAGTACGACCGGAGCGACCACGAGCTGCGGCGCGCGACCTTCCGCCCGCGCGGCGACGTCGTCGAGGTGCTCCCGGCCTACGAGGAGATCGCGCTGCGGATCGACTTCTTCGGCGACGAGATCACCGACATCGCCTACATCAACCCGCTCTCCGGCGACGTGATCTCGCGCGAGGAGCGCGCGACGATTTACCCCGCGAAGCATTTCGTCATGCCCGACGATCAGATCCAGGCGGCGCTCGAACGGATTGAGACGGAACTCGACGAGCGCATCTGGTTCTTCCGCGACCAGGGCAAGTTCGTCGAGGCCGAGCGGATCGAGTCGCGCACGCGATACGACCTCGAACTGCTCCGCGAGATCGGCTACTGCCCCGGCATCGAGAACTACTCGCGGCACCTGAGCGGCCGCGCCGAGGGCGAGCGGCCCTACACCCTGCTCGACTACTTCCCCGACGAGTTCCTCTGCATCGTCGACGAGTCGCACGTCACGGTCCCGCAGGTCGGCGGGATGCACGTCGCCGACCGCTCCCGCAAGCTGACGCTCGTCGGCCACGGATTCCGGCTGCCGTCGGCGCTCGACAACCGCCCGCTGCGGTTCGAGGAGTGGGAGGCGATCGTCGGCCGCACACTCTTCGTCTCGGCCACGCCCGCCGTCTACGAACTCGAGAAGTGCGGCGGCGAGGTCGCCGAGCAGGTCATCCGCCCGACCGGGCTTGTCGACCCCGAGATCATCGTCCGGCCCGCGACCGGCCAGGTCCAGGACCTGCTCGTCGAGATCCGGGGCCGCGTCGACGCCGGCGACCGCGTACTCGTCACGACCCTCACCAAGCGGATGGCCGAGGATCTCAGCGACTACATCCTCGACGAGGGGATCAGTTGCTGCTACCTCCACTCGGAGATCGACACGCTCGAGCGGATCGAGATTCTCCGCGACCTGCGGCTCGGCAAGTTCGACGTCGTCGTCGGCGTCAACCTGCTGCGCGAGGGGCTCGACCTGCCCGAGGTCTCGCTCGTCGCCATCCTCGACGCCGACAAGGAGGGCTTCCTGCGGTCGCAGACCTCGCTCATCCAGACCATCGGGCGGTCGGCGCGGAACGTCCGCGCGACCGTGCTCCTCTACGGCGATCAGGTTACCGGATCGATGCAGCGAGCCATCGACGAGACGAATCGGCGCCGCGTGCTCCAGGTCGCGTATAATGAGGAGCACGACATCACGCCCGAGACGATCGTGAAGGAGATTCGCGAGGGGATCGAGCGAGAGGTCTCGGCGAACCGGATGGTCCGCGAGGCCGTGCACGAGTCGGAGGCCGAGTACATCACGGCCGAGCAGGTTCGCGAGCTGGAGGAGGAGATGCTGGCCGCGGCCAACGATCTGGATTTCGAGCGAGCCGCCGAGCTGCGCGACCGGATCGAGGCGATCAAGACCCTCGACCCCAGTCGGCGCAGGAAGGCGAAGAAGCCCAAGGGCCGCCGGCGCAAACGCTCGAAGCAGAAGTGGATGCCGTGAGGCGCTGGTGACCCCCGTGAACGGGGGCAGACATGTCTGGGCGCTCGCAGTGCACCCCCGCTGAAGCGGGGGCCTGCGCTCGGGCCTGAAGGCCCTCGTGAAGCGGCGTGAACGCCGCTGGAGGCGCTCGATGCAGAGGTGGATGCCTTAGAGGGCGGATGACTCTCGGGAGCTTTTCATGACAAGAGGGAATGGTCAAGACGCGCGAGACATCCCCCTGCGGGATTTCGTGCGCATGGCATACGAGAACGTGCGCATCACCTTCGAGCATCGACCATACGAGATCGCGGCTTGGCTGGAGGGGTTAGATGAGCTCTTCCGCCTCGCCGGCGCGGCGAAGCTGCGCGGCGGCAGCGACGCTGAGCTGCTCTTGCCGTATTTCTTGGCGCGGTCGCATTCCGCGTATCTGGCGGGCGTCCGGCTGTCGACCGGCGGGCAAGTCGCGGAGGCCTACATGACCAGCCGGGGCTGCTTGGAGCACGCACTCTACGCATGCCTTGTTTGCGGCGATGAGGCTCTCGCGGTGGTCTGGGCAGAACGTGGGACCAGCGAGGCCGCGACGAAGAAGTGCAAGGCCGTCTTCACCGTGGGCGCCGCCAAGAAGTGCTTGCGGGCTCGGAATTCGGAAGTGGGGCGAATCGCCGCGGAGTTGTACCAAAGAACCATCGAACGTGGCGCACATCCAAACGTCGACGACTGGTTGACAACGGCGGACATGGACGGGAGCGGCGGCAGCACGCAAATGCTTTTCGCAGGTACCCCCGCGTGGAAGTTGTCTGTGCAGACAACCGCTCAAGTGGGATACTGCAGTCTGAGAGTGTTTGAGTTGCTCTACGGGCAACGCTTCGGCGCGACGGGCATTAGCAGGAGATTACACGATTTCGCTTGGCTTGCAGCGAAGTTGAGCGAAGGTGGCAAGGGAGACATCCCTCGCCAGCCACCGCGGTGAACAAAGGCCCGTTCACGGGCCTTCACGAGGAGCTTCAGCTCCGAGAACAGGCCCCGCCTTCAGGCGGGGTGAACGGAGGACGGCGACAATGGCGCCTAGCCCCGTTCACGGGGCTTATGATGAATTGCCGGCGCTGCCATGGCTGGCGTCGCGGGCTTGAGCCCAGGGAGCATCGACATGGCGAAGGACTACCACGCGGAAATCTACCTGCACCTGACGTGGCACACGCAGGACGACGCGCCGTTCGTCACCCCGCCCATTGAGGCCCGCCTCTGGAACGCGATCAAGGCGAAATGCGTTGCGCTCTGCGCTCAGCCCATCGAGGTCGGCGGGACCGAGGACCATGTTCATCTGATCGTGTCGATTCCTCCGAACGTTCTGATCTCGGAGCTTGTCGGTCAGGTGAAGGGCGCCTCAAGTCGCTACGCCAATCAGAAACTGCAAACGCGCGGCCGCTTTGCCTGGCAGAAGGGATATGGGTGCGTGAGCTTCGCGAAGCGAAATCTCGCCGCGCTGCGCCGATACGTGCGCAATCAGAAGACGCACCACGCAAAGGGCGCGACGCGCGAGGCGCTTGAGCGGTGTGAACCGGATCGCGCCGGCTCAAACGGCGCCGGTAACCCCCGTGAACGGGGGTAAGGATAACCGGGTACTCGCGATGTACCCCCGCTGAAGCGGGGGCCTGCGCTCAGGCCTGAAGGCCCTCGTGAAGCGGCGTGAACGCCGCTGAGGAACGGCTGGCGAAGCGCACGTAGCAGGAGCGAGTCGTCGAAGGCGCGGGAGTCGGCACAAACGCCGGGAGCAGAGGTGGATCCCGTAGGCGAGGCGGTCCCTACGGCGGGCATTCGGCGCAGATCGATCGGAACAGGTTGGTCGAGAGATACCGGTCGCCGCGATCGGGCAGCAGGGCGACGACAGTGTCGCCCGGCGAGAGGTCGGCGGCCACGTGCATCGCCGCGAGGACCGCGGCCCCGCTGCTCATTCCGACAAAAAGCCCCTCTTCGAGCGCCAGCCGCTCGGCCATCGCATAGCTCGGGCGGTCCTCGACGATCATCACGTCGTCGAGCAGTTCCCGCTCGTAGATCGACGGAACGATGGACTCCTTCATATTCTTGAGCCCCTGGATCGCGTGGCCCTCGGTCGGCTCCGCGCCGACGACCTGGATCGCGGGATCGTGCTCCTTCAGGCGGCGGGCGACCCCCATCAGGGTGCCGGTCGTTCCCATCCCGGTCACGAACGCCTCGAGGTCGCCGCCGGTCTGCTCGATGATCTCCGGCGCCGTCGACTCGTAATGGCTGAGGCAGTTGTCGGGATTGCTGAACTGATCCGGCGTGAAGTACCGGTCCGGGTTTTCCTCTTTCAGCCGCCGCGCCGCCCGGATGGCGCCGTCGGTCCGTTCGGCGGCGGGCGTGAGGACGAGTTCCGAGCCGAACGCCAGGAGCGTCTGCCGCCGCTCCGAACTCACGCACTCCGGCAGCGTCAGCTTGACGCGGTAGCCCTTGCACGCCCCGACCATCGCGAGCCCGATGCCGGTGTTGCCGGACGTTGCTTCGAGGATCGTCCGGCTGTGCGTCAGCTCGCCGCGTTCCTCGGCCTTCTCGATCATCCACAGAGCGGGCCGATCCTTGACGGACCCGCCGGGGTTGCTCCCTTCGAGCTTCGCGAGGATCCGGGCGCCGTGCTCGGGCCGGATTCGTTGCAGCTCGACGAGCGGGGTGTTGCCGATCGAGTCAAGCACGCCGGGCGCACGTCTTGGGCTCGGCGCACTTGCGGCCCGCTCAGTTTCCTGGCCAGTGCTCATTCCTGTCTCCCTTGGGGCGCCATGCGCCGTGACTCGAACGGCCGCATCATAGCCCCTCCGCACATAAAGTGTCAAGCCGCCAAGACGGCGGGTGAATTCCGGCACGCGTCTGCTATAATCCTCGCGACGTGATGTTGAGCAGTGAGGGCGGACCAGTATTGCTCTGTTGAAGAGCGAGATCCTTCGCTGACGCTCAGGATGACAACTTCTACGGATGGCCACTTGCTGTCATTCTGAGCGCAGCGAAGAATCTCTTGGCACCACTGAACCGGCCTCTTCAACAGAGCAGGACACCATTGGGACACCATCTGGCGTGACCGATGAGCGGATCGAAGACCAACTCAAACGGATGATCGTCGAGCGGTGTTTCCTCGAGATCGAGCCGGACGAAATCGCCGACGACGAGCCGCTGATTGAGCGCGGCGATATCGACTCGCTTCGGCTGTTCGAGATCGTCGTCGGCACTGAGGAGGAGTTCGGCATCTCGGTGATCGACGAGGAGTTCACGGTCGACAACTTTCGCACCGTTGCCGACATCGCCGAGTGCGTGAGACGGCATCTGGCGGACTGACCGCAGAGAACGCAGAGGATTGGCTGGAGATCCCTGCTTGCGGCAGGCAAGCCCGCCTGGGGCGGGTGAACTTCGCGGAGCCTGTCCTGAGCGAAGCCGAAGGGCTTAGCAAGATAGGACCGAGTTATGAGAGCAGTTGCGGAGCAATGGCCGTCATCCTGAGCGTCAGCGAAGAATCTCTTTCCCGCGGATCGGGCAATGAGCACGGAAACAGCACTTAGGTTTGGCCGGGACGACTCGCTTTTCGGCATTCATCACGAGCCGGCGGGGGAGGGCGGCGCGGGCGTTGTCTGGTGCGCGCCGTTCGCCGAGGAGAAGAAGTGCTCGTACCGCACATTCGTCGAGGCGGCCCGGGCGTTCGCCGCCGCGGGCGTTGCATCGCTGCGGTTCGATTACGCCGGCACCGGGGACAGCGACGACTCGTTCGCGGACTGGTCGCCCTCGCGAGCCGTCGGCGACATCGTCGCAGCCGCCGATGAGCTGCGCCGGCGCGGCGGCATCGAGCGCGTGATGTTGCTCGGGCTGCGCCTCGGCGGGACGCTCGCGCTCGAGGCGGCTGCGCGGGCAGGAGCCGACACCGTCATCCTATGGCAGCCCATCGTCAGCGGGGCCGCTTTCTTCGATCTGGCCATCAAGCGCCGGATGCTGCGAAAACAGCTCATCGAGGCAACGGACCCCGCCGAAAGGTGTTCGCCTGTGCGCACAGGCGAACACCTTTCGGCGGACGTCATCGACCTGGACGGGTTCGGCCTGAGCAAGGCCGCGGCCGAGGAGATTTGCTCGCTCGACTGCGTCGCGGCGGCCGGCGACTTGGCCGGGCCCATCCGCCTGCTCCAGATCTCGCACACCGAGAGCGTGTCGCGGGAGTACGAAAAGCTCGCCGGCGTGCTCGGCGACCGCCTGACCATCGCGGCCGTGCGATGCCCGCCGTTCTGGAACCGCATCGAACGTGCGGACACGCGTCTCGTCATCGATGCAACGCTGGCGTGGCTAAGTGCGTGAGGCGGTCGTATCACTCCCGCGGCCGCGAATCCAGATAGCTCTGCAGCATCAACTGAGCCGCCATCGAGTCGATCCGCTTCTTCCGCTTCTTTCGCGACAGGTCCCCCTGCAGCATCGCGCGGTCGGCCTCGCGTGAGGTGAGCCGCTCGTCCCACATCACGATTTCCGCCTGCGTCGCCGCGTGAAGCTTGTCCCCGAACGCGCGGGCGCGGGCGCTCATCTTGCTCTCCGTCCCGTCCATGTTCCGTGGCAGCCCGACGACGATGGTCGACGCCTCGTGGCTCGCGGCCTCGCGGACGACCCCCCGCAGCAGTTCCTCCTCGCCGCCCGTGAGCACCGGCCCGGCGAACGCGACACCGGTCTCCTCGCCCCCGAAGGAGGTCCCGATGCGCTTCAGCCCGAAGTCGACGCCTAGAATCGTCCCCGTCCTGCTCACAGATACGAGTCCTGCTTCGTGCGTTCAAGCTCCTGGACGATGGCCTTCACGTCGTTCGCTCGGTCCTTCGGGCACACGAGCGTCGCGTCCTTCGTGTGGACGATGATGACGTCCTCGAGTCCAACTGCGGCGACAAGGTGATCGGCGTCGCCCGAGACGATGCAGTCCTCGGAGTCGAGCATCAGCGTCTTGCCGAGGAGCGTGTTGCCGGCCTTGTCGCGGGCGTGGTGGCGCTCGAGCGCCGTCCACGAGCCGACGTCGTCCCAGTCGAATGTCGCTTCGACGACCGCAACGTCCCTCGCCTTCTCCATCACGGCGTAGTCGATGGAGATCTTCTCGAGCTTCTCATACTCCCGGCGGATGGCGGCGGCCTCGCGCCGCGTACCGAGCGCCGGGCGGACGCGCTCGACGGCCGCGTGCAGCTTCGGAGCGTGTTTCGCAAACTCGCCGAGAATCACGTCGGCCCGCCAGACGAAGTTGCCGCTGTTCCAGTAGTACGCGCCGGAGGCGAGCATTCTCTTCGCCGTCTTGAGGTCGGGCTTTTCGGTGAACCGCCGGACCTTGAACGCCTTCGGGCCCTTGCCCGCCGGGATGCGGGCGCCGCGTTGGATGTATCCGAAGCGTGTCTCCGGCGCGGCGGGCTTGATGCCGAATGTCACCAGGCTCCCCGCTTGCGCGACCCGCGCGGCGGCGCGGACGACCTGCCGAAACTTCCCCGACTGCTTGATGAGGTTGTCGCCCGGCATGCACAGGATCGTGGCGTCGGGATCCCGGTTGTGGACGATCACGGCGGCGAGCGCGACGCACGCGGCCGAGTCGCGGCCCATCGGCTCGCCGATGACGTTCGCCTTCGGAAGCCGGGGCAGGGCGCGCCGAATCCCCGGCGCCTGCGACTGCGACGTGATGCAGAAGACGCGCTCGGGCGGCACGAGCGGAGCGATCCGGTCGACCGTCTGCTCGAGCATGCTTTTGTCGCCGACGATCGGCAGCAGGTACTTCGGCGTTTTCTTGCGGCTGAGCGGCCAGAAGCGCGTTCCGGCCCCGCCCACCATCAGGACGGCGTGGAGCATTCGTTCGCCTCCGAAAAGATCTCGATCGCTTTCCTCGCCCGGCGTTCGAGCAGGTCGGGCTCGGTGTCGAGGAACGCCGCGAGCGGCACGGCCGCCTCATCGGTCCGGCCCAACGCGACCAGGGCCATCCCGCGGACGTAGTCGAACCATTCCTGGTAGAGCACGGCGTCGCCGGTGAGCGGGAGGGTGTCGAGCAGCTCGAGCGCCTGCTCGTGCCGGCCGAGGCGGTAGGCGTTGGCCGCTCGGTAGAACTGCGCGACCCCGGCGACGAGCCCATCCGTCGGCGCCTTCGCCAACTCCGACTCGGCCCGCTCGAACTCACACGCTTCGAAGAGGGCCGCGCCGTATGCCGCGCGGTGATCGGCGTTGTCGGGCGCCAGCTCGACGGCGCGGGCGAGGAACCTGGCGCCGGCGTTCGGCCGGCCGCATTCGAGCAGCTTCTCGCCGCGGCGGGCGATCCAGCGGGCCGACTTGCCGGCCGGCGGGTCCGCCGCGTCCCCCGGCTTCTCCTTGCTCTCTTCCTCGGGCGGGATCGCTCCCGAATCGGTCCCGACGCGCTCGTGGATGGCTCGTTCGACGAGGGCCAGCACCCAACCGAGGATTTCGAGGTTGTCGGTCGCGGTGCCGTCGAGCAGCTTGCGGCATCCGGCGACGACGTCGCCGCGAAGGATGTCGAGCGTCGCGGAGAGGGTTGGCGGAATCGCATTCGCGGGCGCCAGCTCCGCTGCGCGGGCGGCCTCGGCGGCGCCGCGCTCGAGTTGCCCGGCTCGGAGCAGCAGATAGCCGTTGAAGGCGGCGGGCACGCCGTCGTCGGGTGCCGCCGCGACCGCGGCCGCGCTCGCCTCGAGCGCCGCGTCCGTATGCCCGGCGCGGGCGAGGGCAAGCGCGTGCTGGAGGGGGAGGCGCGCGTCGGCGACCTTGCCGGCCGATGCGAATGCGGTCGCGGCCTCGTCGATCCTGCCCGCCCGGGCAAGGCGCTGGCCGCGTCGAAGTAATCGCCTGATCGGTGGTCGTCGCGACATCGCAGACCCATAATGCCAGTTGGCCTCCGGCGTGTCAAGCCATGCGGG
>CAYLQD010000047.1:0-25844 GCA_964385685.1 uncultured Planctomycetota bacterium
CGGCAAAAGGGGCGGGACGGCGTAGCACGCCCTCGTCCAGTCGGAGGCGCAATCCCACACCGACCGCCCCTCCCCTGTTTAAGAATGGGGGAAACATCCGCCCTCCGGCCCGACGGCGCCGCGGTTGCGGGATGTGAGCCGAAACGATAGGATTGCGGGGCGATCGTTGCTTGATTCATCCAGCGGGAGACAGCAGATGACCGAGTCGATCGGGAACCCGTTCAGAGCCCCGAAGCCGAAGAAGAACGATACCGTCTTCAAGGGAACGTTTCTGCCGGCCACGGAGAAGGGCACATACACCGGCGCTTCGTTCGCCCGAATGCGCCTCGTCCTCACCGCCCGCATCCTGTGGCTGAGCGAGGAACTCACGGTCCCGCTCTCTGCGATCCAGAGCGTCGAGCTGATCAACAAGGACAAGGCGGTGCAGATCGCCTTCCGCCACTGGCTCGAGCAGCGGGACGAGGTCGTCTTCCTGTGCGCTCAGGACTTCATCGGCTTCTACGACAGGAAGAAGAACCGGGCGCTCGTCGACGCGCTCAACGAGCACCGAGCGAAGCTGCCGCAGGTCACGGACGAGAAGATGGCGGTGAAGGTCGAGGGCGCCGTCCGCGAGCACGCCGGCTGCGAGAAGTGTGGCGACAAGGACGCGAAGATGCTTCACCTGGGCGCGTTCTACTGCGTTGGCTTCTATCCTATCGCCGGCGCCTACTCGTGGGAGCCCACGCGCAGATACCTCTGCGCGAAACACGCCGTCCGCCAGAGCTTCCTCCTGACACTGGCAACGGCCGTCGGCGGGTACTGGGGGTTCCCGGGCGTTCTTGTCGCGCCGATCAGGGTCTGGGCCAACCTGGCCGCGGTCAAGAAGGCGTTCCCGGATACGAGCATGGGGCTTCTGGCTCTGGCGTTCCTCTTGGGAATGGCGCCGCTCCTCGCGCTCATCGTCCTGATCGTGGTGGCAACGTTGCGCTGAGTCGCTCACCCGCTGAATCATCCCTGCTCTGTTGAAAAGCCCGGCTCAGTGGTACGAAGAGATTCTTCGCTTCGCTCAGAATGACAATATGCGGCCATCTGCACAGGTTGTCATCCTGAGCGTGAGCGAAGCTTGCCTGCCGCAAGCAGGGATCTCGGTTTTCAACAGAGCAAATCATCCCCAGTTTTCTAATGCTTTGTTTGAGCGGCGTTCACGCCGCTTCGCGAGGCCCTTCAGGGCCGAGTCTAGGCCCCCGCCCGCCTTTGGCGGGTAAACTTTGAGCGGGGGCAGCCCGGCGGGAGACCCCTTATGTTGTTTCAGCCCGGTTCACCGGGCTTACCCAGCGGCTCAAGCCGCGCCGGCGGGTGGCAGGGAAAGCCCCGTGAACGGGGCTCGCCGGCGTTCACGCCGCCCAGTTACCCCGGCTAAAGCCGGGGCCTACTCTCGTCCGCCGTCGGCGGACTCGAAAAGGCCCGTAAACGGGCCTGCACAGAACGCTCCGCAAAACTGGGGATGACTTGCCCCGTTGAAGAGCCCCTCTTTTCGGGTGGCCCCGACTGTGTCGGGGTCGCCGAAGGCGACAGGAGGTGTGCTAACGGCCCTCTTGCGGCCTGCGGCGGGCTCGGCCCTCTCATGGGGGCCGAGCCCGTTGGCGTTTGCTTTCCGCAAACGCTCACGTCTCGCGGAGCATCTAGCTCTGCGAGACGCGGCCGCCCGGACGAAGTCCGGGCCACCCAACGGCGAGCCGCTGAACGCACGCTTTTCAACAGAGCAGGGATGATTCAAGCTCACCCGGCGTTGACAACGGGCCGGGGCACCGCTAGCATACGGGCCACGTCCGGAGGCGGATTCATCGTGCCCGCCGCCGGCCGCTCCTCGAACCCGCGGGAGCTGCGCCCATGGAAGTACCGAAGCTCGTGACGTTCGACCGATTCGGCCGTTCGCTCCACCTGCGCATCCGGTCCGCCGACGACCTCGAGCGGCTGCTCGAACTCGACGAGGCGCACTGGGTCGCGACCGGTGCGCCCATCGACGGCCTCAAATGCGACCTCGGCTTCCTGACGCTGGTCGACACCGACGCCAACGGCCGCATCATGTGCGCCGAGATGTGCGAGGCCGTCCGCTGGCTGCTGCGCCTGCTGAGCGACCGCGCCGGCGTCACCGAAGGAAGCCAGACCCTCGCCCTCGACGCCGTCAACACCGACGAGCCGGACGGCTCGCTGATCGTCGATTCCGCCCGCAAGATGCTGGCAAGCTTAGGCACGCCCGACGCGGCCGAGATCTCGCTCGACGAGGTCCGACAAATCAAGGCCCGGGTCGAGGACGCGGCCGTCAGCGAGGCCGGCGTCGTCCTGCCCGACGCGACCGACGAGCCCGACGTCCGCCGGTTCATCGCCGACATCATCGACACCGTCGGCGGCGTGCCGCACCCGAGCGGCGAGCAGGGCGTCGGGCAGCCGCAGCTCGACCAGTTCCTCGCCGACGCCGCGGCGCTGCTCGAATGGCGCGCCCGCGGGGCGCTGCCCGACGGCCAGTCGACCTCCGACATCCTCCCGCTCGCCGCCGACACCGCCCCCGCGTTCGAGCTGCTCGCGTCGCTCCGCGGCAAGATCGACCAGTATTTCGCGCAGTGCGACGCGGTCGCGCTCGATCCGCGGATCGCCGAGCAGGTCTATCCGCGCGAGCCGGAGCTGCAATCGGCGGACTTCGGCGACACGGCCGTTATCGAGCAGGTGCTCGCCGACGCGCCGCTCACGCGGCCGACGCCCGAGCACGTGCTCTGCTTCACCGATCCGATCAACCCGCGGTTCGCGGCCGGGCTCGAGCGGCTGCGGGCGGAGGTCGTCGAGCGCGCGCTCGGCGGCGCGATCAAGGTGCTCTCCGTCGATCAGTGGAAGCAGGTCAAGGCCGCGTTCGCCGCGCACGAGGCCTGGCTCGGGGCGAAGGCCGGCGCGACCGTCGAAAAGCTGAGCGACGACGCGCTCCGCGCCTACCTCGACGGCCCCCACGCCGACGCTGTCGGCTCGCTCATCGCGTCGAAAACCAGCACGGCCTTCGTGCTCGACAACATCCGCCTGACCGAGAAGCTCGTCCTGTATCAGGCGTGGCTCCTGGCGCTGGCGAACAACTTCGCGAGCTTCCCGCACCTCTACGATCCCGACCGGCGGGCGATGTTCGAGCGGGGCACGCTCGTGATGGACGGCCGCCGGTTCAACCTGGCCGTCAAGGTCGACGACCGCGCGGGGCACAGCGCGGTCGCGAAGTCGAGCAACATGTTCGTCCTTTACGTCGAGGTCGTCCCGGCCGGCGAGGGGCGCCCGCCGTTCGAGGTCGCCGTCCCGGTCACGTCGGGCGGCAAGGGCAACCTGTGCGCGGGCAAGCGGGGCGTGTTCGAGGACGTCGACGGCGTGCTGCACGACGCGCGGGTCATGCACCTCATCGAGAATCCGATCAGCGTGTCGGAGGCGCTCGCCTCGCCGTTCCATCGGCTCGCGGGGCTGGTGACGAGCAAGATCACGGGCCTCACGGCCGCGGCGGAGAA
This sequence comes from uncultured Planctomycetota bacterium, assembly GCA_964385685.1. Lineage (GTDB taxonomy): Bacteria > Planctomycetota > PUPC01 > PUPC01 > PUPC01 > CAYLQD01. The sequence continues at coordinate 3,513 of CAYLQD010000047.1, forward strand.
GAAACTCGACGCCGCGGGCACATCGGCGTTCTCTCAGGTCGCGGCGACCGGCCCGAAGCCGCCGGCGGCACAGCCCGCGCCCGCGGCCGGCCCGTCGGCCGGCAACATGCTGATGGGCGGAGGGATCGCGGTCGCCGCGCTCGGCTCGGCCGCGGCGTTCATCATCAACACGTTCGCAAAGCTGCACTGGTACCAGATACTCGGCGGGATCGCAGGCGCCATCCTGGCCGTGATGCTGCCGGTCTCGATCATCGCGCTGCTGAAGCTGCGCCGCCGCGACCTGAGCGCCATCCTCGAGGGCTCGGGCTGGGCCATCAACGCGCGGATGCGGCTCACGATGCGGCTCGCACGCTTCTTCACCAAGCGGCCGGCGTACCCGACCGGCGCGATCGGCGTGGTCCAGCGCAGGTGGCCGTTCGCTATCGTCATTGTCGTTGCCCTGATCGTCCTGGCCGCCGCCCTCTGGCTGGGACTCAGCCCGTAATTGGGAGGACCCGCGATGGAACAGCGCCGAGAAACAACAGAGGTCCTTCGCTTCGCTCAGGATGACATAACTACATGTCAGTGTGCGAGACATGTCATTCTGAGCGTCAGCGAAGAATCTCTTTGCTTCGTCCCGCAATTCCATTACCAACATGGGCTTCGATAATTGGGAGGACCCGCGATGGAACCCGAGAAACGCCGCATCCACACGGCCAAGCTGGCCACGGTCCTGATCGCCATGGCGCTGGTCGCCGTAATCACGTTCCAGAACCTGCACCTGGACAAGGTTCAGTTCCAGGTCCTGTTCTGGCAGCCGAGCATTGCCCCCGTTCTTCTGGTCGCCGTGCTGACGGTCGTCGGCTTCGTCGCCGGGTACTTCGTCGCGACATTCCGCAGGACACACAAGAGCGAGTGACCACCATGACCGCACGCCGCCGAGCCGAAGCGGACACCTCTCCCCTGATCTGCAACCGGCTGCTGACGCGGCGCACGAGGCAGTCGCACGCGTACAAGGGCGGCGACGTCGTCGCGTGGCAGCGGAAGCTGCGCCGCACGCTCCGCCGGATGCTGGGCACGTTCCCCATCCCCCGGACGCCCCTCAACGTCCGCTCGCTGTGGAAGCGGAAGCATCCGCTCGGCACGATCGAGAAGATCGTCTTCACGAGCGAACCGGGCTCGGACGTCCCGGCCTACGTCTGCCTCCCGAAGGACGTCGATCCGCCGTATCAATGGATCATCTGCGTGCAGGGGCATTCGTCGGGGATGCACAACTCCATCGCCGTGGAGTTCGGAGCCGAGGACAAGCCGCTGGCCGTCGAGGGCGACCGCGATTTCGCGCTGGGCGCTCTGCGGCGCGGGGCCGCGGCTCTCTGCATCGAGCAGCGCGCGTTCGGCGAGCGCAGCACCGACCCGCCCAGCACGACATGCCACCAGCCAGCCATGCACGCCCTCATCCTCGGCCGGACGCTCATCGGCGAGCGCGTCCTCGACGTGGATCGCGGCATCGACTACCTCGAAACGCGCGACGACGCCGACCTGAGAACGCTGGGCATTATGGGCAACTCGGGCGGCGGGACGACCACGGTGTTCGCCGCGGCGACCCTGCCCCGGCTACGGCTCGCCATGCCCTCGTGCTACTTCTGCACGTTCGAGCACTCGATCATGTCGGTCCCACACTGCGTGTGCAACTACGTGCCGGGGCTGTACCAGGTCGCGGAGATGTCGGACGTGATGGGCCTGTTCGCGCCGAGGCCGGTCGTCGTCGTCGCCGGAAAGGCCGACGAGCTATTCCCCGTCAGAGCGGTCCGCAGCAGCTTCCGGAAGCTCAAGGCCATTTACGGGGCCGCGGGCGCGGGCGAGCGCTGCCGCCTCGTCGTCGGGCCCGAGGGCCATCGCTTCTACGCCGACCTCGCGTGGCCGATCGCGCTACGGCAGTTGAGATCCTTGACAACGTAAGGCGCTGGACGCCGAACGGCGGTCACGGTTTCGGCAGCGCTGCTGGACGCTATTTGCCGGCCACGATGCGGCAGACAAGCATGCCGGTGTAAACGGCGCCCAGGGCGATTCCAATTCGGAGCAGGGGCAAAGGAATGACAAACAGCGATCCAATGCAGGCGACGGCCGTGAGGAACGCCCAGATCACCCCGGATCGCTTCTCGATTTCAGCTATACGATACATGAGCACCACCGAGGCCGCGATCATCACTATTTCCAGCATCCCGTCCCCTCCCGTGAATGTCCAATACCAGTGGCCGCTGACGGATCACGTCCGCGCCCGCCGCCGATGTGATTGCGCGTGCTCTCCCAGAAGTTCCTTGACTGCTCCCCTGCCCCATGCCTGCATCTCACGGCTTTGGGAGTTCTTCGACCTTCGGGAGTTCGTTGAGTGACTTGAGCCCGAAGTGCTCGAGGAACTTGTCCGTCGTGCCGTAGAGGAGCGGGCGGCCGAGCACCTCGGCCCGGCCCGTGATGCGAATCAGCCCCTTGTGCAGCAGCGTCCGCAGGAGCGGCCCGGCCTGCACGCCGCGGATCGCCTCGACGTCGGCCCGCGTGACGGGCTGTTTGTAGGCGACGACGGCGAGCGTTTCGAGCGCCGCCTGCGAGAGCTTCCCGCCCCCGCTTCCGCCGAACGCTGCGGCGACGTAGTCGACGTACTCCGGCCGCGTGAGAATCTGGAACCCGCCGGCGACCTCCTCGATGGCGATGCCCCGCCGCGCCGCGTCGTAGTCCTTCGCGAGTTCGCCGACGAGCTTCCGCACGCCGCGCGCGTCGATGCCCGTGTCGCGGAGCGCCTCGGCGAGCTTGCGCGACCGGAGCGGCTCGGCCGACGCGAACAGGATCGCCTCGATGGCCGCCTTGCACATCGCGAGCGCCTCGGGCGGCAGCGTCTTCGCCGGCTTCTCGGGCCGCTCCTCGGCTTCGGCCTCCCCGGCTTCGGCCTCTTCCTCGGGCTCGGGTTCCGGCTCGGCGGCGCCCATCTCGGCCGCCGGCTCTTCCGCCGGCGCCTCGTCGGGCTGCTTGTCGGGGCGCTCCTCGGCCGGATCATCACTCGGCAGCGTCTCGCCCAACTCGTCGGGCTGCCCGGGCTCGGCCGCGGCGGGAGTCGTCTCGTCGTGTTCGCTCTCGGACAACTTCGCTATTCCTCCTCGGTGTGGTCGTCGGCCGCCTTCTCGATCTTGCCGATGGCGTTCCGGACGGCGTTGACAACGGCCTGGGACGTGACGGTCGCGCCCGTGAGTTGCACGATCTTGTCGGACGACCCCTTGTCCTTCGTGAGCACGAGCTGCTGCCAGGTCTTCCCGCGAAACTGTTTCTGGAACGGCGGCTCGCGCTTCGGCTCCGGCTCGACGTCGGCGAACCAGTCGGCGATGGCCCGCCACAGGGTCTTCGTCGGCGGGACCTCCTTCGTCCGCTCGCCGAGGCCCGGCGTCTCCTGCTGCGCCAGAACGCTGATCGCGATGACCTCGATGTCGGGCGTGACGCCGACGAGCACCTCGATCTTGCTCGAATAGCCCTGGGCCACGCCGATGGCGGCGTACGCGATCTCGGACCCGTCCTCGTCGACGGCGACGTACAGCTTCTCGTCGTCCTTCGGCGTCGGCTTGCTCGCGTCCTCGAACGGGCGCTCGTCGATGGACGCCCTCCCGGCCGGCAGCACCGCCTCGAGCCCCTCGAGCAGCTCGCTCTTCCTCGACGCGGCGATGCGGTCCTTCGTCAACGCGAACGTGAGGGCCAGGCCCGCCGCCGCCGCGAGGCAGATGAGCGTGATGACGATCGGGTACTTGATGCGCTCGTTCATCGGCTCTTCGCCCCGTAGACCTTCGGCTTCGTGAGCGAGTCGATCAGCGGCGTCGCCGTGTTCATCAGCAGGATCGAGTAGCAGACGCCCTCGGGATAGCCGCCGTACTTGCGGATGACGACCGTGATGAGGCCGCAGCCGACGCCGAAGATGAGCTGGCCGGCCCGCGAGAGCGGGCTCGTCACCATGTCGGTCGCCATGAAGACCGCGCCGAGCATCGCGCCGCCGGCGAGAATCTCGAAGAGCGGATCGCCCCCGGCCCAGACCCAGCCGGTGACGGACTCTCCGCCGGCGACGCCGCCCAGGTGGACGGGCAGCAGCCAGCCGAGCAGCGCCAACGTGCCAAGGAACGACACGGGGATGTGCCAACTGATCACGCCGCGTGCCAGCAGGAACAGGCCGCCGAGCAGGATGGCGAACGCGCACGTCTCGCCGATGCACCCGACCTGCGCCCCGAGGAACATGTCGAGGAGCGGCGTCGTGTTCTTCGCCTGGATCCCCCGGAGCGTCTCGCGCGGGGTCTTGCCGAGCTGCGCGGCCGCCTTCTCCGTCGCCTTCGTGCCCTCGTCCAGGACCGGCAAGCTCTTGCGGAAGTCTCTTCGGGCGCTGAGCGCCGACGCGCCCGTCATGGTGTCGGCCCGCGTGTAGCCCTCGGACACCCGCTGGCCGGGCGTCACGTCGACCCAGTTCGTGCCCCAGCCGCCGATCGTCAGGGCGGCGAAACACGCGACAACGAACGCTCGGCCCGCCAGCGCGGGGTTCCAGATGTTGCAGCCGAGCCCGCCGAACGCGAGCTTCACGATGGCGATCGCGAAGACCGACGCGACCAGCGGCACGAACCACGGCGCCTTCGACGGCATCACGAACGCAACGAGCAGCCCGGTGACCACGGCGCTGCCGTCGGCCACCGTGACCTTCTTGCCGGCGAACTTCTGGATGAGGACCTCGGTCAGGACGGCGCTCAGGACGCCGATGGCGATGATGCGAACGGCGTCGAGCCCGAAGAAGTAGCAGCCGGCAATGGCCGCCGGAATGAGCGCGGCGACGACGCTCCACATGATCGTGGGGATGTCGTCGCGCGAACGGATGTGGGGCGAGGCCGTGGTCAGGAACCGCGGCGGCTCCGGCGCCTTCGCCTTCGCGTCCTTCGGTTTGGTTTCGTTCGGGGCTTCGGTCATACGCGTTCCGCCAACGTGCTTCTCTGTTACTCTCACTCCTACTCTTACTCTTACTCCTACTCTTAGAAGCTGTTTCAAAACAGTGGGGCGGACATTCTTGTCCGCCATTTGGCAGGCAGGAATGCCTGCCCCACCAGGTCTTCGAGGTCGCCGCCCAGGCTTTTGAAACAGCTTCTTACTCTCACTCCTCCTCTTGCTCTCGCCCTCGCTCTCCATCAGGCCGGCGGGGCGAGTAAGAGTAAGATTACGAGTAAGAGCAAGTGAGAGACACCTACGCCGCGTCCTCCTTTGCCTCCCTCGCCCGCTCCTCCGCGCGGAGTCGGGCCAGCTCGGCCTTGCCGTACTTCACGAGATGCACGATCGGCCGCCGCGACGGACACACGTAGGTGCAGCAGCCGCATTCCTTGCAGTCCATAATGTCGCTCGCCTGGATCGCCTCGACGTTCTTCGCCTCGCAGATGATGCTCAAGGTCGAAGGCACGAGGTACCACGGGCACACGTCGACGCAGCGCCCGCACCGGATGCACGCCTCGTGCTCGAACGCCTCCGCGTCGGCCAGCGCCAGCACGCCCGACGTGCCCTTTGTCACGGCGACGTCGGCGGTGTACTGCGCGAGCCCCATCATCGGGCCGCCGAGCACGAGCTTGTTCGCGTTCTCCTTCAGCCCGGCGCGGTCGAGAAGGACCGAGATGGGCGTGCCGATGGGGACGCGCAGGTTCGCGGGCTCCTCGACGCCCTCGCCCGTCACGGTCAGCACACGTTCGACGAGCGGCTTGTTGGAGCGCAGGGCCTCGCAGACGGCGATCGTCGTGCCCGTGTTCTGGCAGACGACGCCGATATCGATCGGGAGCCCGCCGGACGGAATCTCGCGGCCGAGGAGCGCGGCGGTGATCATATGCTCGGCGCCTTGGGGATACTTGACCTCGAGCATCTCGACGGTGATGTCGTCGTGCCCGGACGCGGCGGCGCGGAGCGCCTCGAACGCATCGGGCTTGTTCGCCTCGACGGCGATCCAGCCCTTGGGCGCGCCGGTCGCCCGCATGAGGAACCGGAGCCCGGCGATGATCTCGCCGGTCTGCTCGAGCATCTGGCGGTGGTCGCAGGTGAGATAGGGCTCGCACTCGGCGCCGTTGACGACGAGGTCGCGGATCGGCTTGCCGTCCATCGGGCTGAGCTTGACGTGCGTGGGGAAGGTCGCGCCGCCCATGCCGACGATGCCGGCCTTGCGGATCTCGTCGCGGATCTGGTCCGGCGTGAAGCCGGCGGTCTCGCGCCGCTCGACCAGCCCCTCGGCCCATTCGTCGGCGCCGTCGTTCTCGATGACGACCGCGGGGCCCTTCCCGCCAAGCGGATGCGGCCGGGACTCGACGGCCTTGACCGTGCCCGAGACGGGCGCGTGGACGGGGGCGGAGACGAATCCCCGCGCCTCGCCGATGACCTGCCCCTTCCTGACCGCGTCGCCCTTCTCGACGACGGCGGCCGCGGGCGCGCCGATGTGTTGCGACAGATAAACGATGAGTTCCGGCGGGGCCGGAAGCACCTCGATGGCGCGATCCTTGGCCAGGTCTTTGTGGTAGGGCGGATGAATCCCGCCGGTAAACGTCTTCGGCATGGTCCGTCCGATTGCCAGTTAGGGGCCCTAAAGGTCAGGAGCGAGCGGGATTATATCAGGGCCGCGCGGGCGAGTCAAACGCCGAAGGGGGACGCTATAGAAGCAACGTGATAGTGTCCTGTGGAAGCAACATGAGGATGTCCTGCAGGGTGGGGGCAATTCCGGGAGGAGTTCTACACGCTTGCGGCTCGCTTCGCTTTTCTCCTGGCGATCTGCTTCTCCGTCTCACCCGCGAGGAGTCGTCGGAGGCCCGCGCGTCCAAGCCCGGTCTGCTTTGATCCGAGGATCGCGTGCAGCATACCTTTGGGAAGCGGCCGCTTGTCAGTGGGTATGATCGTGACGCGCACGCGGCCGTCGATTCCCTTGGAGTACGACACACCGTGAGTGCACTCTCGGCCGCGCGTCCAGCCGTCGTCTTCAAGGAGCTTCATGAATTCGGGCCCGCTGATGGCGGGTATGCCCCCGGCCATGCGAACTCCCCTGCTAGCTGGCAGCCGCCAAGCGGACGGGTTCGGTCAGCACGCCGATGAATTCGCCGCTACGAACGGCAACCTGACGGCGCGGAGACGGTCTCTTGGGTTGGTGCTTGTGGAGAGTGATCCCGTGTTCGCGCAGAAACGCGCGGCATTCGCCGACGTCCTCGAGCGCGTTGAGGTGTAGAGTGACGAGTTCGTCGACGGCCTCGAATGCGCCGGCCAGTGAATCAGCGAACGTCGCCGTTCCGAGCTCGACGCACTCCGCCGTCCAGTGCTCGCCCTCCTGGACAAGACGAAGTGTCAGTTCGATGTACCCGTCCGGCTTCGGCTCTGGCATTTCCGTTCTCCCTTCAGATGCGGCCCCCATCGACCCCTTACCCTAACTGCAATCTCCGTGCCGCCGGAGCAGCGGGGCAAATGGCTATTCTCAACGCCGCGGTTCACAGGCACTTACGCCGACCGCGACGGATCGGCAATCTCAGCCAACCGCTGAGTGCGTTGCCAAAAGGGGACGTTCGCGTTGCTGGGAATCAACGAGGTCGAGTGAGAACGTCTTCTCACGCCCTTCGCCCACGAGAGGTCGACCAACACCCGATTATAGGTCGGCCGCTGTCCGCCCGCAAACCGTTTTCTGAGTTTCGGTATCATACGGTCTGGGGCGAGGACTGCAAGAGGGCGGTCGGAACTTTTTGCGCGGGCCTTGTGCCGGCGGCGTCCGCCGCGCTACGATCCTGTCATTCACATAGCTCAGCGGCGGGGTGCGGGAGGATCGACATGTCAGCGAACACAGGGGTTTGGGTGAAAGTGTTCTGGGAGTTCGCCCCGGCGATCATGACGATCCTGGGCGGTGGCGCGGCGTTGTGGGCGGTCGGGAAGTGGCGACGTGAACACGTGGGCCGCTGGCGCATGGAACTCGCCGAGGACGCGCTCGCGGCGATGCTCGAGGCGCGCGACGCGCTGGGCGAGATTCGGAGCCGCCTCCTCTTCGAGGGAGAGGCCAGCGACCGACCGCACGTCGACGGCGAGATCGAGAGAGAGACCGAGATCAGGGACCGGGCCTATGTCGTGCAGCGTCGATACTATGAGCGTCGCGACGTGATCCGCCGGCTGCGCTCGCTACGCTACCGCTTCCAGATCATCTTCGGGGCCAAGAGCGTCGAGCCCTTCGAGACCGCTACCAAGGTGCTGTGGCGGCTGACTTGGCTCGCCGACGAGTGGTGTTTGAGGAAGCTCAACGAACACCGCCACCGGGTTCTGCCTGAGCGCCGCGACGAGAACGAGGCGAAGATCAAGGAGCTGGAGACGGCCCTCTGGCCGAATGAGCCAGCGGAGGATCCGCTCGCCCCGGAGGTCGACGCAGCGATCGCCCAGGTCGAGCAGCTCTACCGGGAGGAAACACGCAGCAGGGAGACAGTTGCCCGGGGACCTCGCAGAGTGTCTCAAACCACAGAGAAGAGGGAATGACCACGGCCGCCACGCCGAGCCGTACCTGCAATTCCGGGGACGCCTAACTTGGTTCCGCCCTCCCGTGCTCAGCGGCCGCTCCCGACCGCGATGCGGCTGACGAACCCCCTTGACTGTGGCATATGTATCGTCAGACAATGTGAAAAACGTAATCGGGGTTAGGGGGCACGAAAGATGACCACGACTCGCTCGAGTATCATTTGGCTGCCATTGTCCGTGTTGCTCTGCTGTTCAGCCTGGTGCTTTGCCCTCGCTACAATGGTCGATCCCCAAGACTATGTATTGAATAATGCACTTGCCGGCATGCTGGCGGCAGGTAGCATACTCATTGTCTCCGTGAAATGGCGGACATGGGATTGGGGCAAGCTGGTCGGCGCTGTGGTCTTCGCGGGCAGCGTGGTACAAGTTGTTTTTGTTGTACGCTATTTCATACTGCGTGCGCGGGTCAGGGGACACGTACCGATCCCCTTCCGCCGGAGGCGGAAGGGGCTTCCGGTACATGTCCCCGTCCGGCGCCCGACGGCCGTGTACCCATGATGGGTACATGCCCGCTCCGTCGGTGGAGCGGCGTCATGGGACAGCCTGGGGCAACGCCCCTTCTGTCTGTCAGAAAGCTGGACACTTCCGCAGCAGCCGCGAAGCGGCGTCATGGGACAGCCTGGGGCAACGCCCCTTCTGTCTGTCAGAGAGCTGGACACTTCCGCACCAGCCGCGAAGCGGCGTCATGGGACAGCCTGGGGCAACGCCCCTTCTGTCTGTCAGAGAGCTGGACACTTCCGCACCAGCCGCGAAGCGGCGTCATGGGACAGCCTGGGGCAACGCCCCAGGAAACGTGGGCGTGAAACGTGCCTGAGCCCTGTAGGGGCGACATCGGTCCCGCCTCGGTCTAATCCCACACATACCGTTCATCGTACGCCACCCGGTACCGTTTCAGCAACGTGCGAAATTCCTCCCCGAAATCGCGCGTCTTGTGGTGTTCCTTCTGACGTGAGATGTATCGCCGCGCGGCGGTCAACTGCGACTGGGCGATGGAGAACGCTCCGTAGCCGCGCTGCCAGGAGAACGACCGGTACGGTGTGCCTTTCGTCTTTATCCACTTGGGTGAGCGCTTCTTGATCTCTTCGAGGAGGTCGCTGACCGTCATCGTCCGCGAGAGCGTGCAGACAAGATGAACGTGGTCGGCGGTGCCGCCGATCTCGTGGGCAGGGCAGTCGCAGGCGCGGCAGACAGACGCGAGGTAGCGGTGCAACTCGGGTTCGATAACCGCGCGGATGAGGCGGCGGCGTTCTTTTGTGCTGAACACGATGTGGAGGAGGATGTTGGATAGGGATTGTGGCATGGGGCTCCTATTCCGCCCCTACAGGGCTTGGCTGGGTTGGGTGCCATTATACCCAGGGCGTTGCCCTGGGCTACCGGGCGAGCGTTGCTCGCCTTGCAGTTTGCCTTGGGCAAACTGCGACGGCAGCTTTGCTGCCGCTTTCGCCGCTTCGCGGCTGGTGAGGTTGTAGTTCTTTTCGCCTGCGGGTGGGGCGCCATTATGCCCAGGGCGTTGCCCTGGGCTACCGGGCGAGCGTTGCTCGCCTTGCAGTTTGCCTTGGGCAAACTGCGACGGCAGCTTTGCTGCCGCTTTCGCCGCTTCGCGGCTGGTGAGGTTGTAGTCCTTTTCGCCTGCGGGTGGGGCGCCATTATACCCAAGGCGTTGCCCTGGGCTACCACATTCCGCCGCTTCAGGGCTTGGCGTCGTGCGTTCCGTATTCCCAGGGCGTTGCCCTGGGCTATCGGATTTCGCCGCTTTGCGGCTGACGTGCCCTGACGCGGCCCCCGCCAAAAAGGCCGCACATTTCTTCGCGGCTGTATCTACAACTCTACTAATCTGTTACGCCGATATGGCCTGATTTTGTGTGGTATTATTTCCGCGCGCGGCTTGCGCTGCGGGCGTTTGTGGTGTATGAAGAATGCGGGGATGGTTTGCTGATTTCAGGCCATCAGTTCACATCTCACCGCCGAGACCGCAGAGGACACGGAGAATGGCTCTTTTCACCACGAAGCTCACCCGCCGCAGGCGGGAACACGAAGGAAGGCCGACGGGCCAGCTTCGGCTCTCGCCGAAGCCGGCCCGGACAGCTGTCCTCGGCGTCCTCGGCGATCTCGGCGGTGAATATTTGTCTCCTGCTGCTCGGTGAACTCCGTGGTCAATGTTTGCTTGCTGTTGCTTCGCGGCGAATGTTTCCGAAGGACGAGATTCAAAGCGTGCGGGTTGAGTAGAAAGAGGATGACACTTGGAAGGCATGCGTGTCTGCTGGACAGGCACGAGGGGTGTTCTTTAGGGTCGACCCTCGACGGGATTGCGCGGCTTCGGCCGGCGGAGTCCTGTCGAGCCCTGGCATCTTGCCGGAACGCCCCTGTGGTTCAGGACGCTTGGAAGTCCGCTGTCGGATGAGTCTTTTTAGTCCGGGGACTCGTATCGCTCCGCTTCCGCCACGTCGGAAGCGGCTTCCGATACATGTCCCCATTCGGGCGGGCCGATTTTTCCGGCCACGTCCGGGCCGTCCGCCGGGGGGACACGTGTCGACGCAGCGCCGGTGCGGCCGTTCTGCAGCCGCCGTCCATGACGGCGGGCTCAGCGGCGCCGGCGCGGTAGCATCGGTCGCCCTGCGGCACGACCGAACGCCGACCCCGTCCGATCTCGTGCATTGCGCTTCCTCGAGCCAAACGCGGAAAGGAGTCTTGCCGTCCTGCGATGACGTGACATAGGATTGGACGTCCAACCGAACGGATTAGTGATCAGTGAGCAGGGGGCGGAAGCGAACGGCGACGGCCTATTCGGCATGAGCGCGCGGCGGATTACGATTACGATAACGATTATGATTAAGAAACTGCTACGCGTCGAGCGCGGCGCGCTTGGGGACGACGACGATGCCGTTCTCGGAGACGGTGAACCGGGCGCGGTCGTGGTCGAGGTCGTACCCGATCACGGCGCCTGCGGGAATGGGGACGCGCTTGTCGACGATGACGCGCCGGAGCTTGGCGTCGCGGCCGATGTCGACGTCGTCGAGCAGGACGCACTGGTGGACCTCGGCGCCGGTGTGGACGCGGACGTTGGGCGAGAGGACGGAGTCTTCGACGTGGGCGCCGCTGATGATGCAGCCGGAGGAGACGAGCGAGTTGACCGCCCGGCCCTGGCGGCCCTTGGGCTCGTTGAAGACGGTCTTGACGGGCGGCGCCTGGGGCTGGTGGGTGTGGATCGGCCAGTCGGTGTCGTAGAGGTTCAGGGTGGGCTGGACCTGGACGAGGTCGTTGTTGGCTTCCCAGAGGGCGTCGATGGTTCCGATGTCGCGCCAGTAAGGTTCGTCGCCGATGCCGCTGCCGCCGAACTCGTGGGCCCAGACCTGTTCGTCCTTGCCGATCATCGACCGGATGACGTTCATGCCAAAGTCATGTTCGGAGTCGGTTTTTGCGTCGGCGACGACCTCGCGGACGAGGGCCTCGGTTCGGAAGAGGTAGACGCCCATGGAGCAGAAGCAGTATCCGGGATTGCCGGGCATTGGGGGCGGGTCGAGCGGCTTCTCGCGGAAGTCGACGATGCGGCCGTCGGCGTCGGGCACGGCGACGCCGAGCAGCCCGCGGGCGCGTTCGACGGGCACGGCGAAGCAGGCGATGGTCAGGTCGGCCTCGCGCTCGCAGTGTACCTCGAGCAGGTGCTGGTAGTTCATTTTGTAGACGTGGTCGCCGGAGGCGACGAGCACGTGGTCGGGCTTTTGGCGCTCGAGCGTGTAGATGTTCTGGTAGATGGCGTCGGCGGTCCCGAGGTACCAATGGGAGCTGCCGCGCTGCTGGGGCGGGATGACGTTGATGTATTCGCCGAACTCGGGGCGGAAGAGACTCCAGCCGAAGTCGAGGTGGCGCTGGAGCGAGAACGATTTGTATTGGGTGAGGACGTTGATGCGGCGCAGGCCGGAGTTCATGCAGTTGGAGAGGGTGAAGTCGATGATGCGATAGATGCCGCCGAACGGGACGGCGGGCTTGGCGCGGTCGCGTGTGAGCGGATAGAGTCGCTCGCCCTGGCCGCCGGCGAGCAGCATCACGGTGGTCTTCTTGATGGCGTCGGCGATTTTCGCCACTGGCATCGCTCCCGATTGCGGACTGCGGGACTAGGCCTTGTCGGCCCCGGCCTTCTTGAGGAGCCGCGCGACCGTCTCTTTGAGTTCGGCGAGGTCGGACGTCTTGATGACGTAGGCATCGGCCGACCAGCTGAGGAAGTTGTCCTTGTAGGAGGCATAGGCGGTGTTGAGGATGACGGGCAGCGTGTTGTGTTCGCTGAGGATGCGGCCCATCGCCTCGATGCCGTCCATGCCGGGCATGCTGACGTCCATCACGATGAGGTCGGGGAGCGCGTCCTCGACCGCCTGGATGGCCTCGCGTCCGTTCGTCGCGAGGGCGACTTCGTAGCCGTCGGCTTCCAGCTCCTGTTGATACAGGAGCGCCTGATTGGCGTCGTCCTCGACGAGCAGAATCTTGCTCATTCGGCACCTCCTTGCGTGTCTGTGTTGGGTGATTCGGTTGTCGGGGGCGGGGCCGGCGGCGGGCCGGCCCGCCGTCCGGTGGCGGAGGTCTCGGCGGGCAGCCAGATGGTGAAGGTCGTGCCGATGCCCACCTTGCTCTTGACCTCGATGTCGCCGCCGTGGTCGACGATGATCTTGCGGGTGACGGCGAGGCCGAGCCCGGTCCCGTCGGGCCGCGTCGTGAAGAACGGGTCGAACAGACTCGGGATCATGTCCTCCGCGATGCCCTTGCCGGTGTCGTTGATGTCGAGCCAGGCGCAGCCGTCTTCGAGTCGGCTCGCGATGGTGATGGTCCCGTCGGTCCCGATGGACTCGATGGCGTTCTTGAAGATGTTGAGCAGCGCCTGCTTGAGCTGCTCGCCGTCGATCATCAGGAGCGGGACGTCCTCGGCGAGTTCGAGCGTCACGCCGATGCCGCGGGTCTCGAACTCGTTCGACATGAGCACGCACGTGTTCCGGACGACCTGGTCGATCTTCGTCGGTCGCTTCCACGGGGCCGAGGGCTTGCTGAAGTCCATCACGTTGCCGAGGATTTTCTCGAGGCGGGCGACCTCCTCGATGATGATGTCGATGCTGCGGGAGCAGCGGGGGTCGTCGCCGACCTGGCGCTTGATGCTGCGGGCGAACCCGCCGATCGTGACGAGCGGGTTGCGGATCTCGTGGGCGACGTGCGCGGCGACCTCGCCGATCGCGGCCAGCTTCTCGGACTGCACGAGCTTGCCCTGCGTCTCCCGCAGCTCGCGGTAGGCCTCCTGGAGCTTGCCGATCTGCTTGTGCAGCGCGTCGTAGGCCTCGGCATTCTCGATCGCGAGCCCGACGTGGTTGGCGAAGATGGTGAGCAGTTCGACCTTGTCCGGGGTGATCGCGTGGCCCGAGTAGAGATTGTCGGCCACGATGGCGCCGACGGCTTCGTCCTTCGCGATCAGCGGCACGCAGACGAAGCTGTTCGCGCCGACGATCGAGCCGAACTCGTCGCTGACCCGGTCGTCGCTGTAGGCGTCGTCGACGACGATGACTTCCTTGTCGCGGACGGCTCGCACGACGGCCTCGTCGGAATCGAGCGGGAGCTTGAGCTGCGCCGCGACGTGGTAGAGCGGCATCTCCTCGTCGGGCCGGCCGTCGTCGGCGTCCTGGAGCAGGTCCTTGAAGCTCTTGGCCTCCTCGTCGATCTGCTGCCAGATCCGGTAGGCGTCCTCCTGGTCCTTCGGGCCGATGGCCAGCCGTCCCTCGAGGCAGTTGGCCGCGCGATTGACCATCATCAGGATGCCGCGGTTGAACCCGAGCGCGTGCCCGGACGTCGCGCACGTCAGCACGAGCCGCAGCAGGCGCTTCAGGTCGAGGGTCGTCTGAACGGCCTCATTGATCTGGCGAAGCATCGAGAGCTGGTAGGCATACTCGACGCTCTCGGTCACGTCTTCGAGCATGACGATCGCGCTCTGCTGGGTGTGGATACCGACCGAGGAGACGTAGATGTTGAAGAGGTGTTCGACAGCGGGGGGAATCACGTCCTTGACGTTGCGAATCGTGATGAGCTTCCCGGTGTCGAGCGCCGACCGGATCGCGTCGGCCAGCCCGCCCTCGCGCAGGAACCCGGGCGTGAACAGCTCGTCCAGCCCCTTGCCGGCGAGTTCCTCCGCGCTCCGCTTCCGCAGGCGCCGAAGGGCTTCGTTCGTGTTCCGCACCCGCAGGTCCATGTCGACGACCGCAAGGGCCGAGGGCATGTTGGCGACGATGCCCTCGCTGAACTCCTTCAGGAGCCGCGTTTCCTCGTAGAGCCGCGCGTTCTCGATGGTCTGGGCGATCTGGCCCGCGAACGTCTCGAGCGCGCTCGTGTCCTGATCGTCGAACGTGCCGACGTCGCGGCACTTGGCGCGGATCACGCCCATCACGTTGTCGCCGGCCTTGATCGCGACGCACATCTCGGAGCCGAGCGGAACGTCGCCAGGGAACGCGATGAGACGCCGCGGCTCCTGCGACACGTCGTTCGCGACGATCGTCTCGCCCGTCGCGGCGCAGATTCCGACGAGCCCGATCCCCAGCTTGCGCCGGTAGCCGACGGTCATCACGTCGCCCGAACTGCCGGCCTGGGCCATCATCACCGCCTCGCCGACGCTGTCGTCGACGAGGAAGATCCCGACGTCGTCGTATCCCAGCGAATGCTGGACGGAGCCGGCGACCGAATCGAGCAGGTCGATCATGTCGAACTGGGCCATCGTCTTGCGGCTGATCTCACTGATGATGGCCAGCTTGGCCTGTCGCTTCCGGAGCTGCCGATGCTGCTCGCGGCGCTCGACCGCGCCCGTGACCTGCTCCGCGATGAGGTCGAGCAGGTTGAGGTCGTCCTCCGAGTATTCCTGCTCCTCGCGGCTCGCGAGGATCAAGACGCCGACAACGCCGTCGCGCCCGATCATCGGCGCCAGCACACACGACCGCATGCCCGCTCGTGCGAACCGGCGCTCCTCGGGATATGCTCCCGGGCCGGGATCGTCCGCCAGACGCGGCCGGACGAGGCGCTGGCGGCTGCCGGAGACGGCCTCGATCGCGGTCCCCGCCAGCGGCACGCCCACGGCCCGCGAGCCCGCCGCCGGTTTGTCTCCGCTTTCGCTGCCCGGCGCGAGGCAGTTCGCGCCGACCGATGCGGCGATCCGGTAGGCGCCCTTCGCCCGCTCGACGACCGCGACGGCGATCTGGTCGAAGGACAGGAACCGGGCGGCCTCAAATCCGATGACCTGGAGGACTTTTTCGAGGTCGTCTGTGGCCACGACGGCGGCCGTGACACGGACGAGCGAACGGAGGCGCTCCGACCCCTTGTGCAGGGCCTGCTCGATCTGGTCGGCGGCCGCGGTGACGTAGTCGCCCGCTTCCCCGCCCGCAACCTTCTTGTCAGGCGTGCGCGTCATGGCCGGCCCCTCCCTGGTTCCGCCGCCGGCGAGAAAGCTCCCTGCGGGACGAAGCCAGGCACAAATCCCGCTCCGCATCAGTCCGTAGTGTACTCACAGAGCACGCGCGCGTCAATGCGTTCGGCCCCGGGCTCAAGCGGGCGGCTCGGGCGGCGCCACCGCCCGTTCGTAGAGCGCCACATGCTCGCGGGCGCTCCGGCCCCACGACCAGTCCTGCGCCATGCCGATCGCGACCAGGCGCGACCAGTCTTCGGGCCGGCCGTAGGCGGCGACGGCTCGTTCGACAACCCGGAGCAACTCGGCCGGTGTGTGCTCGTCGAAGGTGAAACCGGTCGCGGTGCCGTCGGCGAGCGTTTCGGGCGTGCAGTCGACGATCGTGTCGGCCAGCCCGCCGGTCGCGCGCACGACGGGCGCGGTCCCGTACTTGAGACTGTAGAGTTGGTTGAGTCCGCAGGGCTCGTAACGCGAGGGCATGAGGAACATGTCACAGCCCGCCTCGATCTGGTGGGCGAGCCGGTTGTCGAACGTGAGGTTGACGGACAGCTTCTTGGGATATCGCGCCGCGGCCGACTCGAGCAGCTCGTGGTAGATGCGATCCCCCGTGCCCAGCACGACCAGTTGGAGGTCGAGCGACATGAGTTCATCGAGAGCCGCCTCGAGCAGGTCGAACCCCTTCTGGGCGGCCAGGCGCGAGATGATGCCGCAGAGCGGGACGCCCTCTCGCTCGGGCAGCCCGAGCGCCCGCAGCAGCTCGCGCTTGCAGACGGCCTTTCCGGAGAGGTCGCCGGCCGAGTAATCAGCAGGGATCAGCCGGTCGGTCTCGGGGTTCCAGACATCGTAATCGATGCCGTTGACGACCCCGAAGAGGTCGTCGGCGCGTTCGCGGAGCACGCCGTCGAGCCCGCAGCCAAACTCTTCCGTCTGGATCTCGTCGGCGTAGCGCCGGCTGACGGTGCTCAGGATGTCGGCGAACACAAGCCCCGCCTTCAGACAGTTGAGCTTGCCGTGGAACTCGAGCTGCTGCCAGTTGAACAGCCCCCAGTCCAGGCCCGTCGTGTTCATCTCGGACTGCGGGAAAAGCCCCTGATAGCCGAGGTTGTGGATCGTGAACACGGTCCGCGCGTCCGACAGCGGCGGCCGGTCGGCGCAGAAGGTGCGGAGGTACGCGGGCAGGAGGCCCGTCTGCCAGTCGTTGCAGTGGATGACGTCGGGCCGGAGCCCGAGCGCCTCGATGGCCTCGAGCACGGCCCGCGAGAAGAAGACGTAACGCTCGCAGTTGTCCGGATAGTCATCGTGCCGCGCCCGGTCGACGTAGAGGTCCGGCCGGTCGTAGTATCCGTCACTCGCGATGAGATACACGGGGACGGGCGATCCGGGCAGGTGCGCCTCGAATATCTCCGCGGCCGGCCGCCGGTCGAGGACCGGCACGGAGACCGACACGCCCGTGGCGGCGGCGGCGTGGTCGGCGTCGCGCTGCTCGAAGTAGGTCCGCGTCGTGCGGTAGAAGGGCATGAAGACGGCGACGGAGTGGCCAAGTTCGTCGAGGAACTTGGGGAGCGCGCCGGCCACGTCGGCAAGGCCGCCGGTCTTGGCGAACGGGGCGACCTCGGGGGAGCAGTAGACGATGTTCATACGACGGGTCCCGTGGGTGGGGAGCAATCACGCACCGACGTCGCGCATACACCGGGCGGACGTCTCCGGCGGCACCGGATTGATGTACAGCCCCGTTCCCCACTCGAAGCCGGCGACGTGCGTGAGTCGCGGGATGATCTCGATGTGCCAGTGGTAGTGCTCGAGCCCGTCGCCGTCGACCATCGGGGGCGGGCCGAGCACCCCGCGAAACACCTCGGCATCGTGCGCCTTGAACGGGGCGGAGTGAATGATGTAGTTGTACGGCGGCGCATCGAGCACGCCCTCGAGCCGGCGAAGCGTGCCGAGGAGCACGTCGGCGAGCCGCCCGGCCTCCCGCTCGCGGATTCGCTCGAACTGCGAATTGTGCCGCGTCGGGATGATCCACGTCTCGAACGGGAAGCGCGAGGCGAACGGCTCGAAGACGAGGAAGTCCGGATCGTCGATGACGACGCGGGACTTCTTGTCGCGTTCGTAGCGGGCGATGTCGCAGAAGATGCACCGGCCGCGGAAGTTGTAGTGTTCGAGCGCCCCGCGCAGCTCACGGCTGATAACGTTCGGCACGATGGGCGTCACGATCAACTGCGAGTGTGTGTGTTCGAGCGACGCGCCCGCCGTCGTCCCGACGTTCTTGAACACAATGCCGAACTTGAACCGCGGGTCGCCCATCAGGTCGTTCAGCCGCGCTCGGTAGGCCAGGATCACCTCGGTGAACTGCTCGGTCGACAGCGCGGTCGGCGTGACGACATGCTCGGGGGTCTCGATGATGACCTCGTGCGCCCCGATGCCGCGCATCCGGTCGTACATGCCCTCGCCCTTCTTGTCGAGCCCGCCCTCGATGCGGAGCGCGGGGAACTTGTTGGGTACGACGCGGACGCGCCAGCCGGGGGTGTTGGGCTTGCTGCCGGGCTCGCGATAGGCGAGCACCTCGGGCGGGGTCTTGTCTTCGCGCCCGTAGTCGAACGGGCAGAACCCGCCGACGGGCGCGGTCGGTTCGTGGCGGAAGTCCGACGGGCGCGCGGCCCGTTCGGCGGCGATGATGTTCCACCGGCCGAGGATCGGATCGCGTCGCAGCTCCGGCATCAGGACCTCCTGGCAGCGGTCGCAAACACGCGGTCGATCATCTATTGTCGGTTCTGTGCGCCACCGGTTCAAACACAATTCACGCCGGCGGGTCGGTCCGGCGGGGCGTCGGCCGCGTGCTCTTCGCCGGGCGGAGCGGCGTCCGAGGCGGCGAGCGCCGCGTCGTACACCTCGGCCGTGTTGCGCGCGGCCGCCTCGATCGTGAACTTCTCCGCGGCGACCTCACGGCCGCGCGCGGCCAGCTCGGCCGCGAAACCCGGCTGGTCCAACAGCTCCTCGACCGCCAACGCGAGCGCGTCGGGCTTGTCCTTCGGTACCAGGAGCCCGCTCTTCCGGTTCTCGATCAGCGCGAACACGCCGCCGGCGCTCGTCGCGACGACCGGGATGCCCGAGGCCATCGCCTCGATGACGGGCAAGCGGAGGGATTCGCGCCGCGCGGGAGCGACCAGGATGTCGAGCGCCCGCAGAACGTCCAGTTCGTCGACGGGCATCCGCGCGAACGTCACGCGGTCGAGCAGGTCGAGGTCCGACACGAGGTTCTGCAGCCGCTTCCGGTCGGGCCCCTCGCCCGCGACCACAAACTGCACGTTGCGGCCGCGCATGGCGAGAAGATATGCGGCGCGGATAAAGAACTCCTGCCCCTTGTTCTCGACCAAGCGGCCGATCGTGCCGACCACGGGAGTCCCGGCCGCGGGCCGGCCCGCCGGACGACGGAGATCGTACTCCTCGACGTCGATCCCATCGGGGATCGCCTGCACAACGCCGCGCGGCAGACGGACCCGATTGACCAGGTCGACACGGACCGCGTCGCTCGCGACGATGATCTTGCGGATGAAGCGCTTCGACACGCTGACCGACTGGCCGGGATCGAGAAAGTCACCGATGCTGAGCACATACGGTTTTCGAAGGCGCCGCGCGAGCCGCGCCCCGACGCCCGCCAGACTTGCCCCGTGCACGTGGACCAGGTCGGGGTCCATCTCCGCCGCCTGCCGAGCCAGGGCGCCGAAGCTGAACCATCCGCGGAGGTCGCTGGCGAGCGCGCGCGAAATCAGGATCGGCGGGTTGTCTTCGCTCGACCGCTGGGCGCCGTCGCGCGGATACACGGCATCGACCGACCCGCTGCGGCACGCGATCACGACCTCGCAGCCAAGGCGACGCAGGTGCCGGGCGAGTGCGAGCACGACGCGGCTGGGGCCCTTCGGCGCGAGCCGCCCCCAAACGAACAGAATGCGCTTCGTCGGCTGGGCGGTTTCGGTTCTGGCTGGGGCAGACTCGGCCATCGTGTTCTTCCGCACTTAGGCCGCCGGATCGCCCTGCAGCTCGGTCTCGTAGAGCCGCCAGTATTCGCCGCGGGCCGCGAGCAGATCGGCGTGCGCGCCGGCCTCGACGAGCCGCCCGTCGCGGAGCACGACGATCGTGTCTGCGTGCTGGACCGTCGACAACCGGTGGGCGATGACGAACGTCGTGCGGTCCTCCATCAGCCGCTGGAGCGCCTCGTGCACGAGGCGCTGCGATTCCGCGTCGAGCGACGACGTCGCCTCGTCCAGGATCAGGATCGGCGCGTCCTTCAGGACCGCCCGCGCGATGGTGATGCGCTGCCGCTGCCCGCCCGAGAGCTTGACGCCGCGCTCGCCGCAGAGCGTGTCGTACCCCTCCGGCAGGCCCGCGATGAACTCGTCGATGTTCGCCGCCTTCGCCGCCTCGATCACGTCGTCGTCCGTCGTCTCCGGCCGCCCGTAGCGGATGTTCTCCCGAATGGTCGTCTGGAAAAGGAACGGATCCTGCGAGACGACGGCGATCTGGCCGCGAAGCGAGTCGAGCGTCGCACGCCGCACGTCCGTGCCGTCGATCTCGACGACGCCCGAGCCCGGGTCGTAGAACCTCGGGATCAGATCGAGCAGGGTCGACTTGCCGGCGCCCGAATGCCCGACGACGGCGACGATCTGCCCGCGCGCGACCTCGAAGCTGACACCGTCCAGGACGGGCGCGTCGTCGTAGGCGAACGTCACGTCGCGGAACGCGATCGAGCCCGACAGCGCCGGCAGCTCGACCGCATCGGGAAGCTCCTGGATCTTCGGCTCGACGTCGAGCACCTCGAACACGCGCTCCGACGCGGCGATGGCCTCCATGAAGTGCTGGTACATCCGAGCCAGGTTTTTGACCGGGCGCGAGAACATCCCCATGCAAAACGCAAACATCAGCACGTTCGTCGCCTGCATCCGATATCCGAAGATCCCTTCGGTCACGAGGCGCGACGCCAGGAACATGACGCCCGCGATGGCGAGCTGAACGGCCGTCTCGGTGATCGCGCGGTTCTTGCCCTTCAGCCGCATGATCTTGAACAGGCGGCGGATGAAACTGTTGTTCGACTCCCAGAACTCGCCGAGCTTCTGCACCTCGATGCGGAACGCCTTGATGACACGAATGCCCTGGAAGATCTCGGACATGGCGGTCGTGAGCACGGCGATCCGCTCGAGCTTCTGCCGCCCGTATTTCCGGATGCGTTTGGCGATGCGCGTGATGGGAAAGACGAGCAGCAGCAGGAGCCCGATGAAGACCGTCGCCAACTGCCAGCTGAAGATGAACGCCATGACCGCGTAGGCCAGCGCGAGGAAGGGCATCACGAGCAGGTCGTCGAACAGATACTTCATCGCCTTCGTCCCGGCGACGACGTCGTTGGTCTGGCGGGAGATCAGTTCGCCGCTCGAGCGGTCGCCGAAGAAGCGCATGTCGAGCCGGAGGAGGTGTTGGCAGAGGTCCTGGCGGATGTCGCGGGTTGCGCGCGAGATGATCCAGGCCCGTACGAGCATGCGGAGATACACCGTGATCCCGACGACGGCCGCGACGCCGACCAGCGCAAGACAGAGCAGGCGGACACGGGCGGAATCCACCTCGACCACGACCGGCTGGAAGGCCTCGTCGATCTCTTTTCTGAAGGCAGCCTGCTCGGCGGCGGTGAGCTTCGCCCGCAGCGCCGCGAGGATGTCCTTTCCCATGCCGAGGCAGAGCCGCCGCGTCGCGCCCGGCGCGGCCGAGGGGCCGAGCGTGCCAAGCAGGCGGTCGATCGGGCCATGCAGCTTCTCCGGCTTCTCCGCCATCGCCTTCTTCATCCGCTCGACGTCGGCGGGCAGGATGCGCTTCCGCTGCTTTCGCGTGATGAGCGCCGACTCGAGGTTGCTGTCGAACGTGCTCAGGCCGATCGCCCGGGCCTCGGCCCTCAACGGCTCGGGCAGCGTCTTGTTGACGATCTCGTCGATCGTCGTTGCGAGCGGCGGCTCCGGCGGCATCCAGACGCCCTCCTCCAGCAGCTCGCGAAGGACCCACGCCTGGCCGCCGTGGACGGCGGAGTAGATGATGATGATGCCCAGCATCACCGCCACGTAGCCCTTGTAAGGCAGGATGTACTTGACGAGGCGGTAGTTGCGGAACACGTCGAGCAGCCCCGAGGGTCTCCGGAGCTTCTCTTCGCCGCCGCCTGCCTGCTCGACTTCGCTCATACGGTTGCCCTGGCCGCCTGATGGCGCGGAACACACGCCGCCGAAACCGTCTCATTCTACCGGTGTTCCGCCGGCGCTTCAAGCCGGACCCGGCCGCGGCAGCGATTCCGCAAAGCAGGTTCGTAGTGGAGCGCAGGCGAGGAGTTGCCA
>CAYLQD010000048.1:0-25614 GCA_964385685.1 uncultured Planctomycetota bacterium
CCGGCGCGGGTCTTCGGGGTTTGAGGCTTGGGAATTGGCGTTTGTTTGTATCTTGTATCTTGTGATTTGCAGTCGCCAATGACGGCTCACACGCACAACGCGTCGAGGTCGTATTTGCTGAGCGACTTGAACGCGACGAGCGTCATCGTGCCCTCGATCCCCTCGAGTTTCAGCATGCGGTTCGTCACGATGTCGGCGAGCTGCTCGTGCGTCTTGATGCGGATCACGGCGACGAGGTCGTGCTCGCCCGCGCACGAGTGGACCTCGGTGACGCCGTCGACCTTGAGCAGCGCCTCGGCGGTTTCATTCACCGCCCGTCGATGGGCCTTGACCAGCACAAAAGCCGTCACCATGGCTTGTTCCTCCGGACCGGAAACAGTCAATCGTCTGCCGCGCCATTCTAGCGGCGCATCGCCCCCTTCCGCAAGATGCACGCTCGCGGGCAAGCGTCCCGAAGATCGCGTGGCCTTTGTAGGGGCACGGCCCGCCGTGCCCTAGTCGTCTCATTGTTGTGCGTGGGCACGGCAGGCCGTGCCCCTGCAGGCACCCCGCCCATACAACTGTATCCCGCTCCCGGCCATTTGCGTAGAAAAAGTGGGGCGTTGTTTTCTCCCGCCCGCGAATGGTGTCTCACGTCCCCCACCGAACCATTGTGAGATAGAAGGCCACAAGCCAAGGGGGCCCGCCCACAAGGCAGTAGAGGACAAAGACTATGTCCGATTTCAGCGTCTGCACGAAGGGGTGGTCCTTGGGGTGGAATATCGCCCAAACGTGGCACGCAACCGATGTTGGAAAGGCAAGACCGGGCAAAAGGAACAAGAACGTGGCGAGCGCCGCTCTAGCCGTGTACTCGCTCGGAGGATCGTCCATAGGGGGAATCAACAGAAACACCATAGAGGGAATAAGTAGAAAAACGACGGCGGGCAGAGCGAACGTCGCCACCGTGATGAGCTTCGTCAGCGCCAACTGTCTCTCTGTGATTCTCAATGGCTGTTCTCTGCCCCGCCTATCCAACTATATCCCGCTCCGGGCCATTTGCGTAGAAAAAGTGGGGAGTTGTTCTCCCCCGCCTCGCGGCGGCTCATTCCTTCTCTACTTCCGCGTCGGCGTTCCGGCTTTCCTCTCGGCAACGCTTCTGTAGATCGTGAGATTTGGCTTCGCCGCTTGCAGTTCTGCGACCGCAGCATCAGAGAGATTCGTATCCCACAGGGAAACGCTCGCCAACGACGGAAAGGACTTCAACCTGAGCAACCCGGCGTCCGTGATCGCGCAGCGGCTCAGGCCCAAGTCTCGCAGCTTGGGAATCCGCACAACGTGAATCAAGGCATCGTCAGTGATCGTGGAGCCCATCAGACATAGCGACCACAATTCTTCCATGTCGGAAAGATACCGAAGACTGTCATCTGTGATCTGCGCATTCCTGAGATCAAGGGCCTCGAGAGATCGGAGCCGACTGAGGTGAAGAACGCCCCGATCAGTGATCCGGAGATCCCTGGGCAAATCAAGCCACGAGAGCTTGGGGAAGTTGGCCAGATGCGCCAGGCCTTCTTCGGTGATGCGCGTGTTCGACAGATTCAGGCTTTCCAACTGCTGGAGGCCCGCAAGGTGCTTCAGTCCTTCATCAGTGATCTTTGTGTGCCACAAGGACAGGCCTGTGAGCTGCGTGAGCGTTCCGACGTGGACCATGTCCCGATCGGAGACCGTGGTGTTGGTGAGATTAAGGTACGTCAGTCTTGGGTAGCCGCGGAGATGCGCAAGCTGCTTCCCCGTAACGCGGGAGTCCGAAAGGTCAAGGTACTCCCGACCGGCGAGGTAGGTCTTGTCCGTAAGCTTGGCATCGACACCGATCTCCGGATGATCCTTCTCCAAACGCTCCCGCAGCGCCTGACGCTTCCGCCACCCAACGACCAGATTGTCGGCCCCGTAGTTGTCGTCTCTTGGCCAGGACTCGTCGCTGGCGAAGTCGTGCAAGATGAAGACCTCGTAGGGATCGTTGTCTGAAACGACCCCCGCGATTTGCCGGTCCTGTGTAAGGAGCACCTTGTACGTGAGGTCGTCGGGGTCGTCGGGAAGGTCGAGCAGAAAGTGCTCGTCAACCACTTTGCCGTTGGTGTCCCACACGTCGTAGACAGGGTACGGGGGCTCGAATACCGGCTCGTACATCGAGATGCGTATGCGGCGGCCGGAGCCGCAGTCGAGAGTCACGATCGTTCGGCGCTCCAGCGTCACGAAGAGAAGCCAGCAGCCCCCGACCAAGACCATCGGCAGGAGTAGGCATCCAGGCAGCGCTCTGACGGGTCGCCTTCCCATTTCAGTGCCTCCAACGCCAAAGCTCAGGGGCGTGGCTTGTCGGCGCCCACTGCAACGCGGCCCCCATGTCGCGCCCCGCCCCTACAACTATATCCCGCCGCCGGCTGTTTGCGCAAAGAAAGTCGCATCTTTCTTCGTTGGTCCGGGTTGAGTTGTCGTCGGGCCACGGGCCGCCGCAGAGGGGCACATCCTTGACTTGGACGCGGGCGCTCCTATAATCCCCTCATAATCAACGGCCCTGTCAGGGATGTGAACTCGATTCCTTTTGATGAAGGAGGCAAGCGATGCCAGTGAAGGTCGGCATCAACGGTTTTGGACGTATCGGGCGGCTCGTGCTCCGCGCGATGAAGGCGTCGGAGGCGGACGTCGACGCGGTGCTCATCAACGATCTCGCGGACGCCGACGATCTCGCCCACCTGCTCAAGTACGACTCGGTCCACGGCCGGTATCCGGGCGAGGTCAAGGTCGACGGCGACGGGCTGCTCGTCGACGGCGACAAGATCCAGGTCTCGGCCGAGAAAGACCCGTCGAAGCTCCCCTGGGGCGATCTCGGTGTCGACGTCGTCGTCGAGTCGACCGGTGTCTTCCGGAAGCGCGAGCAGATCGAGATGCACCTCGCCGCCGGCGCGAAGAAGGTGCTCCTGTCCGCGCCCGCGAAGGACGAGATCGACGCGACCATCGTCCTGGGCGTCAACGACGACACGCTCAAGCCGGGCGACAAGATCGTCTCGAACGCGTCGTGCACGACGAACTGCCTCGCGCCGGTCGCCAAGGCGCTCCACGATGCGTTCGGCATCGAGCACGGCCTGATGACGACCATCCACGGCTACACGAACGACCAGCGGATCCTCGACCTCATCCACAGCGACAAGCGGCGGATGCGGGCGGCGGCGCTCAACATCATCCCGACCACGACGGGCGCCGCGAAGGCCGTCGGCAAGGTCATCCCCGACCTGAACGGCAAGCTGAACGGCGGCGCGCTCCGCGTGCCCGTGCCCGACGGCTCGGCCGTCGACCTCGTCGTCGCGCTCACGAAGCCGGCCGACGCCGATGAAGTCAACGCGGCCGTCAAGGCGCTCTCCGACACGATGCCCAACATCCTCGGCTACACCGAAGACGCGATCGTGAGCAGCGACATCATCGGCGACTCGCGCTCCTCGATCTTCGACGCCGGCTGCACGGTGGTCGTTCCGGGCACGAACATGGTCAAGGTGATCGCGTGGTACGACAACGAGTGGGGCTACTCGTGTCGCTGCATCGACCTGATCGCCATGATGGCGTCGATGTGAGTGTGAGTGAACAGCCGCGAGGGACGCCCCGGACACACCGGGGCGTTCCTTGCGTACCACCCGGGAGAAGCTGATGGCGAAGATGACCGTCCGCGACCTGGGCCTCGCCGGCAAGAAGGTCCTGATGCGCGTGGACTTCAACGTCCCGCTCGACGACGAGCAGACCATCACCGACGACACGCGCATCCGCGCGGCGCTGCCGACGATCCAGTACGTGCTCGAACAGGGCGCGTCCCTCGTGCTCATGTCCCACCTCGGCCGGCCGAAGGGCGAGCCGAACCCGGAACTCAGCCTGGCGCCGGCCGCGGCGCGGCTGGGCGAACTGCTCGGCAAACCGGTCAAGCAGCTCGGCGACTGCGTCGGCCCGGAGGTCGAGGCGGCCGTCGCCGCGATGGGGCCGGGCGCCGTGTGCGTGCTCGAAAATCTGCGGTTCCACGCGGAAGAGACGAAGAACGACCCCGAGTTCGCGAAACAGCTCGCGGCGCTCGGCGATGCCTATGTGAACGACGCGTTCGGCACGGCCCACCGCGCCCACGCATCGACCGAGGGCGTGACGGCCCACCTGCAGCCCGCGGCCGCCGGCTTCCTGCTCGAAAAAGAAATCGAATACTTCACGGCCGCGCTCGACAGCCCCGAGCACCCGTTCGTCGCCGTGATGGGCGGGGCGAAGGTCTCGGACAAGATCGGCGTCATCGAGAACCTGCTCGACAAGGTCGACTGCCTCCTCGTCGGCGGCGGGATGACCTACACGTTCCTGAAGGCGATGGGCCAGAACGTCGGCAACTCGAAGCTCGAGCCGGACAAGGTTGACACCGCCGCCCGCGTACTCGAACTCGCGAAGGAGAAGGGCGTCGAGCTGATGCTGCCGACCGACCACGTGATCGCCGACGACTTCAGCGAGGCCGCGAACACGCAGATCGTCGACGGCGAGATCCCCGACGGCTGGCTGGCGCTCGACATCGGCCCGAAGACGACCGCGGCCTTCGTCGAGAAGCTCAAGACCGCGAAGCTCGTCGTCTGGAACGGACCGATGGGCGTGTTCGAGATGGAGCCGTTCGCCGCCGGGACCCGCGCGGTCGCCGAGGCCCTGGCCGAGTCGGATGCGACGAGCATCATCGGCGGAGGCGACTCCGTGGCCGCGGTGGCGCAGGCGGGCCTGAGCGACAAGATGTCGCACATCTCGACCGGCGGCGGCGCGTCGCTCGAATTCCTCGAAGGCAAAACGCTGCCCGGCGTGGCCGCGCTGTCCGACGCCTAGGCCGCCGGGCCGGAAACGACCCATGTCGGGACGGATGCCAGCCATCAAGATCGCCCCGTCGCTCCTGGCCGCGGACCTCGCCTGCGTCCGCGAGCAGGTCGACGCGATTCAGCAGGCCGGCGCCGACACCCTGCACGTCGACGTGGCCGACGGACACTTCGCCCCCAACCTCATGTTCGGCCCGGCGACGGTCGCATCGGCACGCAAGGTCTGCAAGCTTCCCATCGCCACGCACCTGATGGTGACCGATCCGGAGATGTTCGCCGAGCCTTACATCGAGGCGGGCTCCGACGAGATATTCTTCCACATCGAGTTGGACATCGATCACACCGCGCTGGCCGAACGGATCCGCGCGCTCGGCGCGCGGCCCGGTCTCGCGCTCGAGATGGACACGCCCGCGGAGCGTGTCGCCGCGTTCGCCGGCGACGTCGACCTGCTCCTCGTGATGACGGTCCGCTGCGGGCACACGGGCCAGACGTTCAGCCCGGACCCGGTCGCGAAAATTCCGACGCTGCGCGAGCTGTTCGGCGCCGACGCCGACATCGCCGTCGACGGCGGCGTGAGCATCGACAACGCCGCAATGCTCGCGGCCGCGGGGGCCAACGTCTTCATCGCGGGCAAGGCGGTGTTCTGGGCCGACGACGTCAACGAAGCCGTGCGGGCGCTCCGCGCGAACGGCGAAGCCGGTAACTCCGAGGAGACCTGAGACCACCATGGCCTGGCATTTTTCCCGCAAGAAAAAAGACATGCCCGACGGGCTCTGGATGCGCTGCGACGAGTGCGGCGGCACCGTCTACAAGAAAGACGTCGAGAACAGCCTGCGCGTCTGCCCCGACTGCCGTTTCCATTTCCCGCTCGATTCCGCGCAGCGCATCGCCGTGACGCTCGACCCGTGGAGCTTCGAGGAACTGTTCGCAGACCTGGAGCCCGAGGACCCGCTCGGGTTCGTCGACCGCGAGGCCTACAAGGACCGGCTCTCGCGCTACAGCGAGCAGACGGGCATGAAGGACGCCATCATCGTCGGCACGGGCACGGTCGAGGGATGGCGGGTCGCGTTCGGCGTGCTCGACACGCGGTTCATGATGGGCAGCATGGGCTCGGTGATGGGCGAGAAGATCTACCGGCTCGCCGAGGCCGCCGTGCGCGAGCGGATCCCGATGATCCTCTTCTGCGGCTCGGGCGGCGCCCGCATGCAGGAGGGGCTCGTCGCGCTGATGCAGATGGTCAAGACGAGCGCCGGCATCGCCCTGTGCCAGGAGGCGGGGGTCAGCACGATGGCCGTCCTGACGAACCCGACGACGGGCGGGACGACGGCCAGCTTCGCGACCGAGACGGACGTCATCATCGCGGAGCCCGGCGCCCTCATCGGCTTCACGGGCCCGCGCGTCATCGAGGAGACGATCAAGCAGAAGCTGCCCGACGGCTTTCAGAAGAGCGAGTTCATGCTCGAGCACGGGCTGGTCGACATGGTCGTGCCGCGCTCGAAGATGCGGGAGGTGCTGTCGGAGCTGGTGGGCTATCTTCAGGCGGACGGCGCCCCGCCCCGCGAAGAGCAGCCCGAGCCGGACGAGCCCGAAACGCCGGGCGGCGAGGTCATCGGCTCGGCCAATGGGGGCAACGCCGGCGGCGAGAGCCCGCCCCCGCCGTAACACTTCAGCCGAGCAGGGTAACGACGACGAAAAGCGGTGACGCGCGCCTTCGGAGCGGGCACGTCTCCGCTCGTTTCACTCGCTCCGCTGGTGCCAGCCTTCGCGGGCCATAGCCCGCTTCGGCGGGCGGCGGCCAGTCACCGTTCTTCACCCGCTCCGCTACGGGGCTGCGCAAGCGGAAAACAGGGACTGCGGGACCGTTGAAAAAGCGCCTCCGTGAGCCTGAAAGGCTCGAATTCATCAGCCCAGGGCGAAGCCCTGGGAAAGTGTGGACGAAGCGGGAAAGCCCTGACAGGGCGATAGAAGCTCTGTGACGCCCTTACAGGGCTTGGCTCAAGGCGCATCTGCTACCCAGGGCTTCGCCCTGGGCTGATGAATGTTGCCCCTTCGGGGCAAGAAACGCACTTTTTCAACAGCCCCACTGCCACCCGTTGGCTGTCCCGTTTTCCGCGTCTGCTTCAGTTGGCTGAAGTGCCCCGCCTACTTGAGCATCCGCTGACAACTGTTGAGCGAGTAGATCGTGTAAGCGGTCACCAGGGTCGGATCGGCCTCCCACCAGCGGTCCTTCGCATTCACCCACGAGCCGTCGTCGCGCTGGAGCGAGATGATCTGGGCCGCGAGTTCTTCCGCCCAGTTGTGGACCGTGCTCCCCTTCTTGATGGTCGGCTCGCCCCACAGTTCGAGCGTCCGCGCCATCGTGTAGTAATAGTAGTAAAGCCCCTGCGCGCCCATCTCGGGGTTCTCTTTGACGGTGTAGTGGTCGGCGATCCACTGGTACGCGCCCTTGACGCGAACATTGTCTTTCTTCAGGCCGCAGAAGAGCAAGCTCTTGAGGAGCGAGTACGTCGCACTGCCATAGGAGCGCGGGACCTTCGTGCCGTCGGGCAGTGTGATCGTGCCGGCCTTCGAGGCGTCCTCAGCGCCGCGGTCCGAGCGGTAGACACCACCGAAATCGTTGGCGGTCTTCACGCCCGCGTCGGGGTGCTCCTCGTCGGAGCTCTGCGTCCGGGCCAGAAACACGCGCGCGAGCTTGTACGCCTCGTCGTCCTTGCTGAGGCCGGCCTTGCTCAGCATTTCGAGCGCTTCGCCCAGGTTTATCTGGTCGCCCTTCGTCTCGTCGCTCCCGTAGCCCATCGAGCCGTATTTCGCCTTGTCGTTCGGATCCTTGCCCTGGATGCCCTTGGTGTACTTGACGGCCGCGTCGATCGTGTCCTTGTACTTGACCGGGTCGACGGCGATGAGGGCGCGCGTCGCGATGGACGTGCGGTAGTTGGCGACCATCCCGTCCTCGTTCACGATGGAGCCGTCGTCGCGGCGCTGCGACAGGATGTACGTGATGCCCTTCTCGATGATGTCGGCGTTCTTCGTGCGGATGTCGTCGGGCACGCCGGCGAGCGCCTCGATCACGAGGCCCGTGATGCCGACGTCGCTCTGCTTGCCCCCCCAGCTACCGTCCTCGCGCTGAGCGCCGCGGAGGAACGCGACGGCCTTCTCGACGGAGCCGCGGATGTCCGGCTTGCCAGCCGCGGCGGGCGCCGCGGCTTCGGGCTTCTCCTCCGTCGGCGGCTGTTCGGCCGGGTCGCACGACCCGAGCGTCAGCGAAGCAAGAACCGCGAAAGTCACGAACAACGTCAGAGATCGTTTCATCTTCATCATCCTCCGGCCGAACGGCGTAAGCGCATGATGCGGTGCCTCCTGAGGATCGCACCGCCGACAAACAGGACGAACGCGACGATCACGTACGCGCCCGCGGTCCCCCACCACGTGGGGTACGACACGTTGTGGCCCGGCTCGCCGTAACTGCCGCCGATGACCGAGATGCGATCGTACATCAACTGCCGCCGCATCAGGTCAAACTCCAGGAGCGACCACGAGATCGCCGTCAGCGGGTTCGTCGCGAGGATCCCGCGGATCACCATGCTCCGCGCCTCCGGGCTCTTCTGCGCCTCGACGATCGGGTCGGCATAAAACACCGTCCCCATCATCGCGCACGCGACAAATATCGTAACGAGTTGGGCGAATAAGAGTTCGGAGCCGCTGCACCGGACGAACGAGAAGACGGACCCGAGCACGACGCAGAACGCGAGGATGACGAGCTGTGCCGCGAGCCCGCCCGCGAGCGGAGCCGCGTCCCATTGCCACCACGCGACGATCAGCACGCCCGACGCGAGAATCTGCGTCAGCGCGCACACGAAGACGAGCCGCACGACGAAGCCGCGAACGCCCACACGCCGCGGATCGCTGTTGACCGCGAACATCGCGGCCACTGCGGCCATGGCCGCGCACTCGACGAACGTGAGCGTCGCCATGAGCCCGCGGCCACGGCAGTGCCGCGACGCGACGAACGCGAACAGGCCGAATCCAACGAGGAAGATGGCCAGCCAGAGGGCGACGCGCCCCATGCCGGGGCCGCGTTCGTCCGCATCGTATCCGCTATCGCTCATCCTTAGATGCTATCACCGCCCCGAAACCGAGTCAACGGGTGGTCCGTCCTCGGCCGCGCGCTGCATCTCGCGGACACGGTCTTCAAGGACTTTCGCGGCCGCGTCGTGGTCGAGGTCCGCCAGGTCGCCCTCCCAAAACCGCACCGGCTCGCCATAAGTAACGGTGATCTGCTTGCCGCGCGGGAACCAGTGAGACGGCGACAAACTCTCGAACGTGCCCTTGAGATACGTCGGGATCACGGGCACCTTGAGGCCGCGGCACAACGCGACCGCGCCGGGCTTGAAGTGGCCGACCTCGCCCGTGTGCGTCCGCCGGCCCTCGGGAAAGATGATGATGCCGCCGCCGTCCCGCAGCTTCCGGGCGCAGAGCCGCAGGCCGCGCGTGTTCTCGCCCTTGTGGTCGAGCGGAATCCCGTTCGCGACGAGCCGCGCCATCATCGCCAGAATCGGGTTGTCGAAGAAGTAGTCCTTCGCGGCGACCGAGCAGACCCGGTTCACGCAACGCCACGGCAGCGACGCGAACACGGCGACGTTGTCGATGTGGCTCGTGTGGTTTGGCGTGATGATGCACGGCAGGTTGTCGAGCACGTTCTCCCGCCCGACCGAACGAATACCGTGGTAGCAGTGCATCGACGCGCGAAAGAGGCCGTGGACGGCGAGCCGGGCGCAGCGGATCAGCAGATTGTCGCGCACGAGGTCGTAGGCCGTCGGCGGCGAGGCGTACTCCCACTCCGCCAGGTCCCCCGCATCGTTCGGCGTGCGATCGTCCTCGCCCATCGCGCCTACCCGCAGATGTCGTAGAAGTGGTTCAGGAAGTGGAAGAAGATCGGGGCCGTGAAGAGCACGCTGTCGAGCCGGTCGAGCAGGCCGCCGTGCCCAGGCAGCAGCGAGCCGGTGCGCTCGACCCGCACGTCGCGCTTGATCATCGAGATGACGAGCGCGCCGCACGTGCCGCCGACGCTCAGGAGAATGCCGAGCAGGATCGTGTGGAAAATGGAGATGTCGCCGAGCGCGAACCGGGCGGCGAACATCATGCCGAGCGTCACGGCCAGCGCACCGAGCGCGCCGGCCACCGTCTTGCCGGGCTCGACCTCCGGCGCCAGCGGCCGCCGGCCGAAGGCCGACCCGATGAGATACGCCGCGGCGTCGTTCACGCCGACGACGAGCAGAAACGCGAGCACGCGCTCGCGGCCCGGCCCGAGGTTCAGCAGAAACGCCAGATGCGCCAGGAACCAGCCGAAGTAGAGGACCCCGAGAACCGTCAGGCACGTCCGCTGGATCATGCCCTGGTAGACGTCGCGGATGATGGGGAAGACGAACGCGAGAATGACAAGGTACGCGGCCATCGCGGTGAACAGGCCGTACCAGTTGACGAAGACCGGCACATATGCCAGGACGATGCAGAGGCGTGTGAGCCACATGTGGCCCCGCTCTTTCCACAGCCCGACGGCGCGGGCGAACTCCTCGAACGCATAGAGCGAGAGCACGAGAAACGCGATCTGCCCCCAGACGCGGCCGAGAGCGATCGGGATCGTCACGACCGGCACGATCACGAACCACGCCGCGTACTTGGTCCACAGCGGTGTCGCCGGCCGGCCCCGCCGCCGCCACACGACGTGCAGCACGAGCAGCGGCACGACGGCCGCGACGAGCACCGCCCACAAGAGCAGCATGACCTGAAACCAAGTCTCCTTCAACATCGCTCGGTCCTCCCAACGCTCACTTGGCCGAGGTCCGGGGGCCGGGCGCCGATTCCGCGAGCGCGTTTGCCAGGGCGACGATCTCCGACGCGCCCAGCCCGTCGCCGCGGGCGCCCTCCGAGATCCCCGCCGCAGCCAGTGCCGACGCGACGCCGCGCTTCGAGAGCTTCGGCCGAGCCATCGACCGCAGCGCCGCCGCCGCCGTCTTGCGGCGCTGACCGAACAGCGCCCGCACGACGGTCTTGAAAAACGCGTAGTCCTTGATGCGGGCCGCTCGTTCCGCCGACGGCTCGATCCGAATGACCGACGACCCAACCTTCGGCACCGGCCAGAAGACGGGCGGCGGCAGGTCGCGCAGCCGCTTGACGTCCGCGACGGCTCGCAGCAGAACGGTGAGCGCGCCGTACGTCCGCGAGCCGCGCCGCGCCAGCAGGCGCGCGGCGAACTCCTTCTGCACCGTGACGACCATCACCGCCGGGCGCGGCTCCATCTCGAGCAGCGACACGAGCACGTCGGAGCTGATGCAGTACGGCAGGTTGCTGACGACCTTGAGCGTCCGGCCCGGCCGCAGCTCGCGTTCGAGCGCCGCGGCGACGTCCGGGTTCAGCGCCCGCCGCTTGCCGTGCACGTCGCCGTGGAGCAGGTGCACGTCTTCGCGCCCGCCGACATAGTCGGACAGCATCTCGAAGAGGTCCCCGTCGATCTCGACGGCGAGCACGCGGGCGCCGCACTCCGCGAGGTGGGCCGTCAGCAGCCCGGTGCCCGCGCCGATCTCGAGCACGAGGTCGCCGTCCGACAGCTCGGCCGCGGAGCAGATGAAATTGAGAACGTTGTGGTCGACGAGGAAGTTCTGCCCGAGCAGGCGATTGGCGCGGAGCCCCCGCTCCTTGAAGAGTCGGACGACGTCGCGTTTCGTGTGGCGGCGTATCATCGCTCGCCCGCCTGCTCGATGATGGGGATGAGGCCGCGAAGCGAGTCGACCCGCATGTCCGGCGGCCCCTCGTCGCGGATCTCGGGATGGTTTCGGACGATGTAGGTCGCGATGCCGGCGGCGTCGCCCGTGAGGCGGTCGAGTTCGAAGTCGCCGACGTAGATCGCTTCGCGGGGGGCGACGCCCATCCGGTCGAGCGCGAGCCGCAGCGGCTCGGGCGACGGCTTCGGCGGCGCGTCCTCGCGCGTGACGACCGCGTCGAACCGAATCGCGTGCTTCTCGGAGAACGTCTCGACCGAGCGGCGGGAGTTGCGCGTGACGACGCCGATGCGGACGCCGGTCGCGGCCAGGAAATCGAGCAGCTCGCGGGCGCCCTCGCTCAGGCGGCTGTCGGCCGCCGCGGCTTGCTCGTGCTCTTCGATCACGGCGAGCGCGCGGGTGCGCTCGTCGGCCGGCATGGCGTCGAGTGCGCCAAGGATGTCGCCCTCGGGCACGCCGATGTCGGCCCGCATGGCGGCGAAATCGAGCGCGGGCACCGTCAGCGTCCCGTCGAGGTCGAAGACGACGCCGCGGACGGGCTGAGGGGGGACGGTCGTCATGCGGAGAACTGGCCTCGGCCGAGGATGTCGTGCAGCAGGATGATGCCGTCGAGCCGGCCCTTCACGTCGAGGATGCAGAGCGACGTGATGCCCTTGACCTCCATGAGCCGGAGGGCGTCGATGGCCGCCGTGTCGCCCTCGATCCATTTCGGGCTCCGGGTCATGAACTTCCGGATCGGCTGCTTGAGCAGGTTGGCGCGGCCCGCGTCGAGCAGCATCCGTCGCAGATCGCCGTCGGTGATGATCCCGACGAGCCGCCGGTCGGCGGCGACGATGGCGGCGACGCCGAGGTTGTCGCGCTCGGTCATCTCGCGGAGCGCGTCGCCGACGGTCGCCGTCTCGGGCACGGCGGGCGCGTCTTTCCCGCGCCGCATCAGGTCGGCGACCCGCAGTCGGAGCCGCTGCCCGAGCTGGCCGCCGGGATGCCGGGCCGCATAGTCTTCGCGCGTGAAGCTCTTCTCGGCGGCAAGCGTCATCGCGAGCGCGTCGCCGAACGCGAGCAGCGTCGTCGAGCTGGCGGTCGGCGCGAGCCCGAGCGGGCAGGCCTCGCGCTTCACGCCCACGTCGATGGCGAGCGCCGCCTCGCGGCCGAGGGTCGAGTCGACGCTGCCGGTCAGCACGACGACCTTCGCGCCGAGCGGCCGCGCCGCCTCGATCACGTTGATGAGTTCGACCGACTCGCCGCTGTTCGAGAGGCACAGCAGGACGTCGCCCTTGCTGACGACGCCGAGGTCGCCGTGGAGCGCGTTGAGCGGATCGAGGAAGACGGCCGGCGTGCCCGTGCTCGAGAGGGTCGCGGCGATCTTCCGGCCGATCAGGCCCGACTTCCCGATGCCCGACACGACGACCTTGCCGCGCAGGCGCGACAGCATCCGGACGAGCTTCACGAAGTCATCGTTGAGCCGCCTGCTGAGGTCGAGGATCGCCTCGGCCTCGGTCTTGAGGACGGCGCGGGCCCCGGTCAGGAGCGAGCGGCCCGTCTTGCCCTTTTTCGCCATATTCTGCCTCCCTGCACCGTGCATCAAGGATAGTGTTTTCCCCGTTCGCTTGCAAGGTCGGAAGGCAAGTGGGAGTGAATACTCCGAACGCGGGGAATCTCGAAGGCGGTGGGACCGAAGGGAGTCGGCTGCAACGCCCCACCGTGGCACGGGCGTCCCGCCCGTGCGTCCCACGGGCATCTTGCCCGTGGGCGTACACGCCCAAGATGGGCGTGTGACGCACGGCCAGGATGGCCGTGCCACGAGAAACGGGAGCCCACTGACTCCACCACCCCGAGATTAGAACATCGACTCGGCCGTTGATGTCGCGAACGTGGCGTCAGGGAGGAGAGAACGTATTGTCCAGGCCGGCTCCGCTCACAGCCAGCGCTGGAACCAGGCGAGGGTGTCGGCGAGCATGTCGCGGGTGAACGACGACTCGCCCGTGTAGATCTTCGTGAGGAACTCCCCGTCGCGCTCGGCCATCTGGAAGACCTTGCGGACCTTCCGGAACGCGGCGCCGGCGCCGCTGCCGGGGAAGCAGGGATCGTCGCCGATGGCGAGCAGCGCGAGCGACCGCGGGATCGTCAGGCACGCGATGTCGGGCAGGTCGAGGAAGTTGTAGAGCCCGGTCACGGCGAAGTGCGCCCAGTCGCGCCCGGGCACGCCCGACTCGATCAGCCCGGCGAGCGACGTGACCCACCCGGCGGCGACCGTCACGCGGATCAGATCGCACAGGCCCGAGAGGTACATGGCGAGCAGGCCGCCCGAATGCGCGCCGAAGCAGGCGATCCGCCGCGGGTCCACGCCGTCGACCGTGGTCAGATACTCGGTCGCGCGGATCGCATCCCAGACGGTGAGGCCCATCAAGCTCGCGCCGGCCTGCATGAAGTTGAGGGCGGCGATGGGTTCGTTGTCCGCCGCGATCCGCTCGAACTCCGCGTACGCCTCGGGCGTCGACAGGTCCAGCCCGTCGACCTCCGGCAGGCCCGCGAGCCGCCGGTCGCCGAAGTAGAAGTTGTCGATAACGAGCACGGCGCATCCGGCGAGCGCCAGTTCGTGCGCGACCGACATCCCGTTGTAGGCCGTCTGCTTGTGCTCGATGAGCGCCGGATGCTCCTCGCCGTTCGGCGCGAGCAGCTTCTCCTTGCCCCACGCGAACAGCCCGCCGTGGTCGTGCATGCAGATGACGCCCGGCAGCTTGCCGTGCGTCTGCGGCGGCATGAGCAGCACGGCCGGCACGCGGGTGAACGGCGACGAGCGGAACGACAGCGTCCGGCTGACGTATTGGCCGCAATCGCGCTCGTCGACGATCTCCGGCTCGAAATCGACGCGCGGCGGCGCATAGTGGAACAGTTCGAAGATCTTCTTGCGGGCGTAGCCGCGCCATAGCTCCTGGTCGGGATAGTTGCCGGACAGGAACGAAAGCGGCCGCGCGGCCTTCGCCGCGAGAGCCCGGATGAGTTCCTGATGCCGTCCGATGGTGGACACGAATGCCTGCCCCAAGGTGTGTGCGGCCAGTGACTTCTCAGGATTCTACGGCCCGCCGTCGAACCTGTCAACCGTCGGGGCGGAAGCGCATAGATACTCCGAACGGGGCCCTTCGGCGGAAAACGGGACAGGCAACGGAGTGCCAGTGGGGCTGTTGAAAAAGTCCGTTTCTTGCCCCGAAGGGGCAACATTCACCAGCCCAGGGCGAAGCCCTGGGTAGCAGACGCGCCTTGTGCCCAGCCCTGTAAGGGCGTCACAGAGCTTCTATCGCCCTGTCAGGGCTTTCCTGCCTCACCCACATTTTCCCAGGGCTTCGCCCTGGGCTGATGAATTCGAGCCTTTCAGGCTCCAGAAGGCACTTTTTCAACAGCCCCGCAGTCCCGGTTTTCCGACCCCCGTGGTGCGCGAGGGGCGGCGAAAAACGGTGACTGGCACCCGCGAAGCGACCCTGAGCTTGTCGAAGGGGAGCGTAGACGTGCCCGTGCCTGTCACTGCTTCTCGCCCGCAAGACTGGCATCCGCTCGGCGGAAGCGGCGCCAGGCGAACGCGGCAAGCCCGAGCACGAAGACCGCGACGCTGATCGTCTGCGCGATGGTCAGCGGCCCGAGCACCGGGCTCGTGTCGTCGCGCAGGCCCTCGTTGATGAACCGCGCGACCGCGTAGAGGCAGGCCATCAGTAGGATGAGTTCGCCCGGCCGCCGGCGCCAGCGCCGCCAGAGGAGCAGGACGACGCAGATGACCAGTGCGAACGACGACGAGTAGAGCTGCGTCGGATAGACGGGGAGCGAGCGGGTGTCGTCGGGGCCGATCTCGTCGGGATGCTCGAGAAGATGTTGGAGGAAGGCGCTGCTGCCGGTGATGGTCTCCCGCTCGATCGTCCCGTCGGCCGCCTCCGTCGCCCGCGACCACTGCACGCCGACTTCCCGCCACGCCTCGGGATGGCTCTTCAGGTACGTGCCCAGCTCTCTGCGCGTCTGGACCCGCGACGGCACGCCGCGAATGATCTTGATGTGCCACCGGCCGTCGCGCTCGACAGCGACGTCGTGGGTCACCCGGCCGGTGCAGCCGCCGGCGCTCGACGACGCGACCAACCTCGGGAACCGGACGGCGAGCGGGTATTGCTCGTCGCAGACCGCGCCCCAGCAGCAGCCGTTGAGGAAGCAGCCGAGCCGGCCGAACATGACGCCGACCATCAACGCGGGCGCCGCCGCGTCGGCCACCCGCCATGCCGGCAGCTTCTTCACGCGCACGTAGACGGCCAGGCCGATGACGGCCGCAATCACGCCGCCGTAGAAGACCAGCCCGCCCTTCCAGATCGCAAACATGTCGAGGAACCCGTCGACGCGGTCGCTGTACTGCACGACGTAGAACACGCGCGAGCCGACGATGCCGAGCGCCGCGGCGAGCAGCAGAATGTCGAGCAGGTGCTTCGGGTCGAGCCCCTCCTTCCGCGCCATCCGGCGCGCGACGAAGTAGGCCGCGTAGAACCCAACGGCCAGCATCAGGCCATACGAATGCAGCGGCCAGCCGGGGATGACTTCTGGATGCATACGCGTTCCTCGGTTGCCAAGTGGGGCGATTCTAGCACGCCCCCCGCCCGTCGGCAAGCCGAACGCGGTTGCGGAACGGTCAAGACGTACGGCGGCACGAGAAGAGAAGCTTGGCGTGAGGCGGACAGGAATGTCCGCCCTCACTGAAACAAGAGCCCCTTCGCCACAGTGGCGGCGGGCATTCCTGCCCGCCCAGGCACACCGATGGCCCACATGCCCGTAAGTGCCCCTACAGCGCAAGTCCGGGGCCGCAGACGTTGGCGCACAGACTTTGGGACGGTTACGCATGGCGCCACTCATCAGCCGCTGCGCCTTTGACACGGCTCCGCCCAAGCTATAGCATAGGCCCCGCGCGTGACGTGTCGGGAGACCACGACGGGAGCCATACGATGAGATGGGACGAGCTGACCGCTCCGGACTTCGCGAAGGCCGTCAAGGACGCCGGCGGCGTGTGCGTGATGCCCGTCGGCTGCGTCGAGAAGCACTTCGACCACCTGCCGCTCGGGACCGACTTCCTCAACGCCGACAGGATCTGCACGCTCGCCGCCGAGAAGGAGCCGGCCGTCGTCTTCCCGCCCTACTACTTCGGCCAAATCAACGAGGCCCGGCCGTTCCCAGGCACGGTCGCCATCCCGCCCGTGCTCGCGCTCGAGCTGCTCACGGCCGTGTGCGACGAGATCGCTCGCAACGGCTTCCGAAAGATCATCTTCTTCAACGGGCACGGCGGCAACCAGCACCTGCTCAACTACTTCGTGCAGACGGCGCTCGCCGACCGGAAGCCGTACGCCCTCTACATTCATCCATGGGGTCCGTCCGCCGACCGGCAGGATGAGTGGGACGCGATTCTCGACACGAAGACCCACGGCCACGCGTGCGAGTGCGAGACGAGCGTCAGTCTGGTGACGCATCCGCATCTGGTAAAGCCCGACGCCGTCGGCGGCCGCGCGGCCGAGCCCCTCGACCGGTTCGACCACCTGCCGAAGCGCGACCGCGTCTCGGTGCAGTGGTTCGCCAGGCATCCCGACCACTACTGCGGCGACGCGACGGCCGCGACCGCCGAGAAGGGGGAGAAGCTTCTTGCGCTCCTCGTCGACTCCCTCGCCGAGTACATCAAGGCCGTCCGCGAGGATCGCGCCGTCCTCGACGTCCTCGGCGAGTTCTACGACAAGTGCGACGAGGTGGGGAAGTAGGCGAGCCGCAGGAAGGGGGAATCAGTGGAGAAGTTCGCGAAAACTAAGGCCATCCTCGTGGGAATCGGGAGCTATGTGGTCCTTGCCGCACTGCTTGTCGCCGTGCTCGTGCCGGTGTTTGTGTTGCTGGGCCTGCTCTCATACTCATTCACCTCCTGGCACGTGACGCATTCACACGACCCCTTTCGGTGGGACTCGTTACTGTTCCCTCCGCTGCTGGCATTCGCGGCCGGGTATCTTGCGGCGTCACGTGTACGGTCCGGCAAGCTTCTGGTGGGCCTCTTCCTCGGGCTGCCCATTGCCGCGTTCGCCCCCTTGTGTTTCTGGTGGCAGTTGCGCAGTCTGCCGATGCCGTCCTGGCTCTATGTGGTCGGGCCACAGTGGGCGTTGATAACGACGTCGGCCCTCAAGTTCGGCTTCACCGTGCTTGGCGCGTTCCTTGAAGGGAGAATTCGCCGACAAGACGCGCCCCTGCCCATAAAGAGGTGGCTGCGGCTGGCCACGGCGTACACGGCGCTGCTCGGCGGGTTGGCGCTGAGCATAGGGACAGGGCTCGTGCTGTTCCTGCGGTCCAGAAACCTGGAGTTGGCGCGGGAGGCTGACGTAATGGTGACTTACCCGATTCGGTTGAGCGATCTTGATCCAACGCAGGCCTTGTTCCTGGCCGGCATCGCCCTGCTGTTTCTGCTTCCGATAGCGTACGGCGTGGTGACACTCGTCGCCGTCAGGGGGTTCAAGCGCGGCCTGTGGAAAAACCCGCTGGTCTATGGCACCTTGTGCCTGGTAGCGTTGGGCGGGGGGCTCGTTGTCATCCGCGACCGTCAGAACCAGCCGGACCTGTCCGTCATAGACACGGTCGCTGACGAGATCAACGCATCGAACGCGATCGAGCCAACAGAGAATGGCGCCCTCCTGTATCAGGAGGCAATCGAAGCCCTCTCCGACGATCCGATGCCGCTCGAGCTTCACAACGCGGGCCTGTGGACCAGAAAGGACCACCCCGATTGGGCGGCGTGGCTTGCGAAGAACAAACGCGCGTTCGAACTGGCTCTCGAGGGAAGCCGCAAGAAGTCGATCTACTTCACTATTGTGCCGGACAAGGATGAAATGCTTCGTCATGAACATCTCTTGGGAGACTGGGGGCAGCGTCAGATCTCGGACCTTAGGGATCTCTTACAGGGGCTGTGTGCGCTCGCCCGATCCCAGGCAGGCGAAGGGAACGTAACCGGCGCACTGGCAAGTCTGGACGCCGTGTTCCGAGCGGGAACGTCGATGCCGAAACGAGCGCTCGGCGGGCTCAGCGCCGGACGTGGCTTGAGATACGTTGCCATCGCCGGGCTGCACGACATTGTTCTGATGCCCAATGCCTCGAACAAAGACCTTGAGGCCGTGCAGGCGCTCCTGCAAACGTGGAAGAGCGCCGAGTTCGTCACTCCCAACTACTGGAAGGCCCGGGCAAAGGCGGCCGTTCTCGTGGAGACGGAGTTGGAGCTTGCTTCGATGCGCATGTTCAGTTTGTCGACGTATGCGGTCGCTCTGTTACTCCCGCGAGAGACCGTACGACGATACACGTTGACGGTGTGGAACGAAGCGATTGAACCTGGCTCGATCAGGAAGATGTACGAACGGCTGGAAGAAGAGTCGGACGCAGCGGCCAGAACCGCTTTCACGAGGAGCTTCGCCGGCTTGCCCGAAAAACCGCACGATCCCCTGAGGCAGTTCGTGGAACTCCGATACACGCCCCGACTGAGTTACGGTCTCCAAGGAATCCTGTGCCAGGACGCCCAACTCAACATCCTCGGCGCCTGCCTGGCAACGGCTCGGTACAAGAACGACAGTGCTCACCTGCCGGACACGTGGGACGACCTCGTTCCCAAGTACCTCGCCCAGATTCCAATTGATCCGTTTACCGGAGATCCGCTCAAGCTCAAGAGGGAAGACGGCGCGTTGCTGATTTATTCCGTCGGCGCGGACGGGGAGGATGACGGCGGAGCTTGTGAGAACTTCCTGCACAGCGGAGACTATCCGGGCGAGGACATCGCGCTCCGCTTCCCGCCGGAGCCGAAAACGGGGGAAGAATCGGATGAAGGGGAGTAGATACTGCCGCCTTCGTTGTCAGGGCAGTTGGGCGTTTACCACCCGAACCGCTCGTTCAATCCGGGGAGTTTGTCGCCGACGTGGTCGTCGTTGGGATGCTCGCGGCCCCAGCCGTTCCACCAACTGTTATCGGCGTAGATGTCTTCGGGCTCGAGCGACTCGACGTGCCCGTCGACCATGCACGCGTTCACGTGGCCGCGATGGCGCGGGGCGACGAAGCTGGGTGAGTCGCCGTCGGCATACTTGTCGCCGGTGTGCAGGTCGGCGGCTCGGCTCGGGATGTAGGTCGGATCGAGGAGACATCCCTGATTGCCGACGCGGTCCTTTCGAACGCCGTAGGCCAGCTCCGAGTCGGCCCGCCCGACGGGCAGCGGCTCGTAGGGGCCGAGCGTGCCGGTGCCGCCCGAGTCGGCGAACGCGATCGTGTGGGCCGAGCGGGCGGTCAGCTTCCGCGGGAACCGCTCGAGCGAGCCGTCGGAGAGCCGCCGCGACGAGCCGAGGTACTTGTAGTTGTACCCGTACGCGGCGTTGCGGCCGCAGACCCAGCCCCGCTGCACGGGACAACGGACGACTTCGTCGACGCCCTTCGAGACCCGGGCGAGCTGCGAGAACCAGCGGTTCGTCTCGCCGCCGGCCGTCTGCCACTCGTTCGTCGGGAAGCATCCCCACAGGGCGCGGTACATCTCGAGCGCCACGCCGAGCTGTTTGAGGTTGGACGAGCACGTCGTCGACCAGGCCGCCGCCCGGACCTCGCTCAGGACCGGCAGCAGCAGGCCCGCGAGGATGGCGATGATGGTGATCACCACCAGCAAGCTGATGAGCGTCATGCCGAACGCGCGTTGTCTCTGAGCGCCGTTCACGCGCAGTCCTCACACACCGCCCTCCCACACACAGTATCGGCGGATTGGGGTCGGGTTTACGCGGAATCGGGCGGGAATGGGCCGCGACGGGACCGCGAGGTCGGGTCCTGTGGTGTCCTACCGACTGCTGGATTTGTCGGGCTGGTCGTAATCGTAATCATGATCCTAATCGTGATCTCGTTTCTGCCTCTGGTCCGCAGGTGCGATTACGGTTAAGAGACTATCTCGAAACTGTGGCACGGCCGTCCCGGCCGTGGTTCACACGGGCGAGACGCCCGTGCCACGAAAGCGATGGTCCTTTTGAGATAGTTTCCAAGAGTACGATCAGGATCCGGGGGCGAGGCCCCTACCACCCATACCGGGCGTCGAGGCCGGGGATCTTTTCGTCGACGTGGTCGTCGCCCTCGTGCTCGCGACCCCAGCCGTTCCACCAACTGTTGTCGGCATAAGCCTCTTCGGGCGTGAGCGATTCGACGTGCCCGTCGGCCATGCAGAAGTTGGCGTGACCCCCGTGACGCGGTGCGATGAAGCTCGGCGACTCCTTGTCGGCATACGTGTCGCCGCCGTGGAGGTCGGCGGTCCGCTGCGGGATGTAGGTCGGATCGAGCGTGTAGCCGTGGTTGCCGATGAGGACCTTGCGCTCGCCGTAGCTCAAGCTCGACCCCTTCTGCGTGAAGGGGATGGGCTCGTAGGGCTCTTGGGTGCCCGTGCCGGACGAGTCGCCGAACGCGATGGTGTGTGACGGGTTGTCGAGTTTGACGACGGGGAAGCGCTCGAGCGTGCCGTCGGTGAAGACGCGGGCGCTGCCGAGGTATTTGTAGTTGTAGCCGTAGGAGTTGTTGCGGCCGCAGACCCAGTTGGGGACCTCGGGGCACCTCTGCACGTCTTCGCCGAGTTCGAGCATCTGGTGGAGCTGGCGGAACCAGCGCATCCGGTTGAGCTTGTCGTTCTCGGGCGTCTCGGGGGTCGAGTCGGCCTTCCACTGGTGTGCGGGATAGCAGCCCCAGACGTTGCGGTAGATGCTCATCGCGACGCCGAGCTGCTTGAGGTTCGAGATGCACGTGGCCGAGCGGGCCATCCCGCGCGCCTCGCCGAGCACGGGCAGGAGCAGGCCCGCCAGAATCGCAATGATCGCGATGACGACGAGGAGTTCGATGATGGTGAATGCGAACGACCGCTTCGGTGTTCCGCCCATTGGACTGCCTCCGGTGCGGGAGTGTGTG
The DNA here is from genome assembly GCA_964385685.1 of uncultured Planctomycetota bacterium. GTDB lineage: Bacteria > Planctomycetota > PUPC01 > PUPC01 > PUPC01 > CAYLQD01. The sequence goes on from CAYLQD010000048.1 coordinate 21,569, forward strand.
CCGACACCGAGTAAGAACGAGAGCGGAGGCGACTGGTTCGGCGGAAGTTGAGGGCTCCAACAAAGCAGTGGGGCGGACATTCTTGTCCGCCATCTGACAGGCCCCGCTGGAACAGCGGACGGAATGCCTGCCCCACTGGGGTTCTGCAAGGAACTTCCGGTGCGGGCGGGGCCGCGAAGGTCAGCGCCCGGCGGGGCCCTCCCCTTCCCAGTCGCCGCGGACGACGCACTGCGTGACGTGCGGCGCGAGCGCGGCGGCGAACTCGCGGAGTGTCTCGCGGGAATACGGCTCGATGGCATTCATCGCGGGATCGAGGCAGCCGATCGGCCGGAACTGCTGGAGAACGTACCGATCGGCGCCCTCGATGGTCCGCGCGATGTCGAGCAGATCGTCGAGCGTGTGGAACGCAGGGCAGACGGTCGTGCGGAATTCGTACTCGATGCCCGAGGCCATCACGAGGTCGATCGAGCGGCGGATGGCATCGAGGTCGCACTCCGTTCCGGCCGCGGCGGCGTGCCGCTCGTCGAGCGGGGCCTTGATGTCGAGCGAGACGGCGTCGAGTTGGCCGCGGCCGAGGAGATCTTCGAGCGCGTCGGGCCGCGTGCCGTTCGTGTCGAGCTTGATGGCCGCGCCGTGCGCTCGAAACTCCTCGATGAGGGCGGGCAGCGCCTCGTGCAGGGTCGGCTCGCCGCCGGAAATGACGACGCCGTCGATCCAGCCCTTGTGCCGGTCGAGGCAATCGGTCACGGCGGAGACCGGGATGGACTCGAGTTCGCCGTCGTTCGTGATCAGGTGGCCGGCGTGGCAGAACGGGCAGCGGAGGTCGCACGTCGGGAGGAAGACCTCGCAGGCGATCTTCCCCTCCCAGTCGATGAGGGTGTTTTCGATGAAGCCGCGGATGGGCGGGAACGGGCGCGACAAGGAAACTCTCCAACCGGCCGGGACGTGTCCGCGCAATTCTAGGGCAAGCGGGGCGTCGTTGCAAGCTCAGTCGAGCGGACGAGTGGGTACTCTGAACGCGGGCTATCTGCCGGAAAGCCGGGACAGCCAACGGGTGGCAGTCCCGGTTTTCCGGCCGCGTGGCGTGCGACGGGCCCCTTCCGTGGCACGGCCATCTTGGCCGTGCGTCGCACGCCCATCTTGGGCGTGCACCTCACGGGCAGGATGCCCGTGGGACGCACGGGCGGGACGCCCGTGCCACGATCAAGGACGCCCGCCGTTTTCGTCAGCCGGTGTTGGAAGTATCCTCTCTCGAGCGGCGCGGGAAGTCACAGGCCGAGGAGCTGGATGGCGAGCCCGGAGGCGCAGATGACGCCGCCGGCGACGGCGTGCATGTACCGCTCCATCGGCGAGAACAGACGCCGCATCACGTTCAGGTTCAGGCCGAGCGTCGCGACGAGCACGACGCTCATCATCGTGCCGATCGTGATCGCGCTGAAGACGCCGGCCACGAGCGCCATCCCCCAGACGCTCTGCTTCGCCGCCGGGTACATCAGGACCGGGATGAGGGGCTCGCACGGCCCGAGCACGAAGATCGTGAACAACACCCACGGCGTGATGCTCGCCTTGCCCGGCTCGGCGTGTACGTGCGTGTGCCCTTCGGCGTGGACGTGCTCGTGCTCGTGTTCGCCCCCCTCGTCGTGGAGGTGCGTGTGGGTATGCGGCCGATTCCGAAGGGCGCGGCGCAGGCCCCACGCGAAGTAGACCAGGCCGAACGCGATCAGCGCCCACGCGGCCAGGTTGCCGCGAACGGACTCGAGCGCCTCGAGCCACCCGACGGCGATCCCGACGGCGACGCCGATCAGACCGAGCACGACCGAACTCAGCACGTGGCCCAGCCCGCACAGCAGCGTGATGAGGGCCGTCTTGCGGCCCGACCACCCGCGGGCCCGGGCCATCATGATGAACGGCAGATAGTGGTCCGGCCCGAACAGCGTGTGGAAGAATCCGATCGACGCCGCCAGCGCGACCAGGACCCAAAGCTCTTGTGTCATCCGACGCGCCTCCGCTCACCCCCCGGAACCGACCGCATTATAGCGTGGCCGCCGCGCCGGTACAAGTAACGTCCCGCTGTTGCCATTTCGTAATCGTAACTCGTAATCGTAATCGTAATCGCCGTTGACCGCTGGTTGGGGGCGGGGAGGCAGCCGCCGGCAGGCACTGTAGCCGCCGTCCATGACGGCGGAAACAGCCCGGCCTCATGGAGGCCAGCTACAGAGGGACAGCGGCGGAGCGATTAGGATTACGATTATGATTAGGATTGGGACGGGGGCAGCGCTACGCCTCGGCGCCGCCCTCGGCGACGGCGACGGTGCGGTCGCGGCCGCCCGATTTTGCCGCGTAGAGCGCCTTGTCGGCCAGCGCGATCAACTCCCCGTGCCCGGCGAGGTCGGGCCCGTATTCCGACACGCCCGAACTGATCGTGATCGAGACGCTCGCTCCCTCCGCCTGCGTGGTGTGGCTCTTGACGGCCTTCCGCAGCCGCTCGGCGATCTGCTTCGCCTGCTCGCGAGTCGTCTCGGGCAGCAGCACGGCGAACTCCTCGCCGCCGTAGCGGAACGCGCTGTCGCAGTCGCGGACGACGCTCGTGATGAGTTCCGCGGTCTCGCGGAGCACGCAGTCGCCGGCGCGGTGCCCGTGCGAGTCGTTCACCTGTTTGAAATGATCGATGTCAAGCAGGATGACGGAGAACGGCGTGCCGTAGCGCCGGGCGAGGCGGAACATGTCGTCGATTCGGATGTCGAAGTGCCGGCGGGTGAAGAGGCCCGTCAAGCTGTCGATGATGGCGCGGTCGTGCAGGCTCGGCGTCTTGACCACAAGCGCGAGGTGCTTCGCGATGTCGGACAGGATCACCTCGAACTCGTCCGTCCGGCGTTCCTTGTCCTCGTGCGAGCCCTCGAGCGGGATCTCGAACCGCATCACGCCGACCGCGTTCTGGTCGGCGACGAGGGGCACGCAGAACACGCCCGACGAGCCGGTCACCGCTTTCATCAGCGTCTGATACTCGAGCGCCTGCGCGGCGTCGTTCATCTCGACCTCATTGCCCGACAGTTGGTCGGCGTAGAGCGTCTCGTTCTCGCGGCGGAGCGCCGTGAGCGTCAGGCCGCCGTCCTCGTCCTTCAGGAACAGCGCGATCTCCTCGGCGCCGAGCAGCGGGACGAGCACGTCGAACACGCTGCGGGCGATCTCGCGCAGGTCGACGGCGTCGCTCAGGATGCGGGTCACCTCGCGCATCGCCGTGAGCACCTCGACGTGCGAGCTCAGCTGCTTGCTGTGATCGTGCGCGGTCGCCAGCCGCTCCTCGAGCACCTTCCCCCGGCGCCGCGCCTCGGCGAGCGCCCGCGTGTCCGACGCGGCGAAGATCGCCTGCGCCACCGCCAACAGCCCGACGGCCACGCCGAGCACGAGCGTCACGACCATGTCGGCCTTGAACTCGCCCGACCGCGCCATGAGAAAGAACACATAGACGCACGCGGTCAGGAGGCCGACGACGAACGGGATCCAGTAGAGCCCCAGCCCCCACTTCCGTCTACCTTGCGCCATCATCGCCCTCCCGTTGGCCCGCGGCCAGGTGCGGCCGCAGCCGGTCCATCGTCTTCGGCCCGATCCCGCGGACGCGCGTCAGGTCGTCGACCGTGCCGAACGGCCCGTGTCGGTCGCGATAGCCGACGATCTCGCGGGCACGTTTCTCGCCGATCCCGTCGAGCGCCTGAAGCTCCCACCACGCCGCCCGGTTGATGTCGATCCGGTGCCCGGCGATGGTCTCGGCCCGTTCGAGCCGCACGTCGGGCCCCATCGCCCCGCTCGACAGCGCCCAATGCGCCGCCACGAGACCGATGAGGACCACGAACACGGCCGATAGAGCGAGACGATCTCCGGGATTGAACCAGGGCAGCTTGCGGGTCGGATCCGCCATGTCGCGTGACCCCGCCTGGCCGGCGCATCGTGCGCGTCTGACAGAGCGACCCGAAACGCCGAATCCGGCCGCTGCAAGGGGACGGATTCAACGTTCTGTCGTGCCCCGTTGAAAAGTTCCTCTTCCCGGG
>CAYLQD010000049.1:0-24985 GCA_964385685.1 uncultured Planctomycetota bacterium
TCCAAGTGACGCTCGGTGGTTTGCTGAGCGTTCAATACATGGACGGGCTGCTAGGAGAGGCTCTGTTCGTCACCGGACTCCGGCAGTTGCTCAAATGAGTACGGGATCGGAGTATAGTTCGCGCGATACTCGCCAAACGAGTCGTCGAAACTGTTGACCGTCAACTGGTCCTGGTCATAGGTCATCACCAGGTGATGGACGCGACTAGCGGTGTAGAACGCGGAGCACGTGATGCTGTTCTGGTTCAAGATCGCCGCAACAAAGAAACCGAGCCGAGAAGCCACTGTCGAGGTCGTGTAACCACTGGTCTGACTCAGAGAGATGTGCAATGCCTTGCTGCCTTCTTCGAGAGACAATGACACCGCGACCGCGAACTGCGCGCTCGTGACAAACGCCCTGGCGTCGTCTTCATCAGGGAGCGTTAGGTCCCCTATCCTCTCCTCAGCGGCCCTGACTGCGTCGACGAACCTCTTGTGCAGTTCCCGGAAGTGCTCCTCCGAGAACATCCTGCGGTAGGGGCTGCCATAGGTGAGCCGAAACCACAGGTAGGCAACCAGCGCCCCCACTGCGATAACGATCAGAACGGGAAGCCAGTACACGGTCACTCCTCACCACAAGCGCTTCGGAAGCTCAGCTGTGTCGCATCCTCTCGCGGAGACCCGGGAGGCGCCACATGCGCTATCGCCACTCCATCCGAGGGCATTATGCGCCGGGGCGCGGGATGGTGTCAAGCGTCGCGTCGTTCCTGTGGATTGCGGCGGCTCGACGCCGCCCGCCGAAGGCGGGCAAGCTTTCCAGAGAACACCGCCGCGGACCACGGCCGATGCCCGCCCGCCGGAACGCCGGCAAAACAGGTGTCAACCCGGAATGCCTGTGGTAGAATACTCTCGATGGGTTCCTGGAGGACAGGCAGATGAACTGGCGTGAGCGCATTACCATCGACCCGCACGTCTGCCACGGCAAGGCGTGCGTTAAGGGGACCCGCGTACTCGTGTCGGTGATCCTGGACAACCTCGCGGCCGGGCTGCCGCCCGAGGACATTCTGGCCAGCTATCCCTCCCTCACGAAGAAAGACATCCGGGCGGCGATGGCCTACGCCGCGGACCTCGCCAGTGAGCGGCTCGTTCCGCTCTCGCCGGAGAAGGCCTGATGCCGCGGTTCAAGGTCGATGAAAACCTCCCCGCCGAGTTGTCGGAGCTGTTGAAATCGAGCGGCCACGACGCCGTCAGCGACGCGTCCTCCTGACACTCGACCTCGATTTCGCCGACATCCGCACGTACCCACCGGCCGAGTCACGTGGCATCATCGTGCTGCGGCTGCGGCATCAGGACAAGGCGCACGTGATCGCGACCGTTCGAAGGATCCTGCCGCTGCTCGAGCGCGAGCCCATCGAGGCCCGCCTTTGGATTGTCGACGAGCACAACGTGCGGATACGCGGGAGCGACGAATAGCCCCGGCGCGCGCCTGCTCCTCGAGGCGCTGCTGGGAAAGTAACGGCAAGCGCGCCGGCAAAGCAAAGGGCACACGGACTGCAGCCTATTGCCCATTCTCACTTACGCTCTCGTGGGACGTTTGTTGTCCCCCCTTGTTCTTGCGCAACACTACAACCAGTCCCGCGAGGAATCCCGCCGCGGCACCTATCCCGCCCCCTAGGAACGCAGCGTCCTGCCTCTTGGTCAGTCTCTCCATTACCCTGCCGAACTCTCGCTCGGTCTCTGCTATGTCCTCCATGGTGATGGCTTTCTCTCGCTCGGTCGTTTTGGGCGCCGATTCAGTTTCTCGGCTCCTGTCCAACCTCACCATGACGTATCCCGTCCCCCACCACCCAGCAACAGCGAGCAGCACCGTCAAGACAACGATTATCGCCACGTTCTTCATGATCACCGTTCCCCCTTCTTGTTACCACTCCGACCGCAGGCATTATGCGCCGGGGCGCGGGATGGTGTCAAGCGTCGTGCCGTTCTTATGGAGTGCGGCGGCTTGACGCCGCTTTCGCTTGGCACGCAGCGCCGAAGCGACCACAACGGTTATTGGCGATGTCAAGCTCCCGGACCAAGGCGGACCCCTTTGGTGACCTGGCGGTCAAAGCGGCGTCAAGCCGCCGCAATCCAAAAAGGGGACTCGTCCGCGGCGCGCGGCAGCTACCCCGCTCTGGTAACACTCCATCACGGCCATATTGGGCGGCGTTGAACCCGTCGGAATGCGAACCCGCGCAGCGCCCTCCCCCTGGGAAGCGCTGCGCGGTGTAAGGTCGGATACGACTCCTACTCGACCGGGACATCCTCGATGACGCGGTCGTTCTCGTCGTCCTCAGGCGGCGTCATCGGCCGTTCCGGTTCGGGCGGCAGCTCGGGCTCCGGTGGGGTCACCGGCTCGGGTGCGGGCGGAGCGGGCGGCCGCGGCGGCTCGGGCCGCTCGGTCCGCCGCACGGTCGCCAGGCCAAACACGGCAACGACGGCGATGCCGAGCGCCCAGACGTAGTCGATCATGTGGCTCTTCACGAGCGGCGGATCGGCGTCGAACGAGACGTTCATCTCGACGTCCGGCCTGACCTGGAGATTGCGCTCGAACGCGATGACGCGGCCGCGCCGCGCGAGGTCGATCTTCAGGCGCTGGCTCAACGGCTGCGCGGCCACCTGCTGCCCGAACATCTTCTGCCCGATCGCGTCCATGCTCTTCTGGTCGTCCAGGCTGAGCCGGCCCCGGCCCTGCCCGCCTGCCACGGCGCCGGACTGTTCGCCCCGGCCCTCGAGCAGGCCGCGCGCGTGGCGCTGCCGAAGCAGAGCCCGCCGGTTGGCCAGGCCGTCGACCGTCTCCTCGCGCTGGAATTTCTCGAGAGCGACCCGCGCATCCTCGTGCGTTCCCTTCTCGGGCATGGAGTAGTAGAAAGCGTCGTTGAACGCCGCCTGCGCCTCCCAGTTCTTCCCCTCCTGCTTCAACTTGCGCCCCTTGGTCAACGACTCCTCGGCCGTCTTCTTCTGCTGGGCAGTCACGTTGCGAACATTGACGACGTAGTCCTCGGTCCGGTACACCGCGATCCTCTGCGCGCGGACCGTCTCCTCGTCGGGCCGGAGGGTCCCGTCGAAGTCGCTGTAGCGGTATGCCTCCGGCAGGAAGAACGTCCAGCGGACGTTCTGAAGCGGCAGGTCGAACTGCGGCCCGTCGTAGCCCTGCCGCGACCGCTGCCAGGTGTCCCGCCTTGGCGTGATGTAGACGAAGCTGACGGGGGTGGGCTCGCCGCTTGCGCGCGCCCGCCCGAGGGGGATCAGATGGACGAGTGCGCCGCCTGGGCCGCTCTCGACGGACGGAGCGACCGGGCGGCCGTTGACGCTTAGCGTCCACAGGGCCGACTTCGGCGGCAGCGTGGCACGCAGCAGGCGCTTGCTGCCGACGTGCAGCGCCATCCGGACCCACGAGATCTGGTGGCCCTGCGTCGTGACGACCGTCTCGATGTCGACGCCCGACACAGTCGCGGGCAGGATGTCGGCGGCGGCGTGGCGGCTGGCCTTGAGGCGCAGCTCGGCATCGGCGCTCGAGCTCTGGTAGCAGAGGGCGGCGTCGGACAGGTCCTGCGGGCGGGGGATGCCGCGGGCGTCGGTCGCCTTGAGCGGCAGGTCGACCTTCTCCGGGGTGACCTGCACCTTCTGATGGGTCCGCACGACGATGTAGCCGCGCTGGAGTTCGGCGTCGACGTCGCGGACCGGCCGGATCGAGACGGTGTCGTTCTCGAACCGCCGCTCGTACTGGACCTCAAGCACGATGTGCTGTTTCTTCGCCTTCAGCTCGACCCGCCACCGACTCGAGCCCTCCTCGACCTCCTGCGTCCGGGCGATGTCGGCTCCGGAGATGACGAGGCCGGTCAGGTCCTTCGGCACCTCGAGGATCACGGCCTTGACGCCAGCGTTCTTGACCGAGTAGGTCAGGTGGGTCGTGCCGCGGACGAGGCCCTCGCTCACCTCGGCGATGTGGAGGAAATCGACCTCGAGGCGCGGCTCGATGCGCTCGGCCTCGAGCACAAGCTGCCAGTCGCGGCGGAGCAACTTGTACGTTAGGGCGTCCTTCGATGCGCCAAGCTGCGCGCGCACGTGGCTCACGCCCGACCGCTCCTTCACCGAGAGCTGGACGCCGCGCTCGCTCGAGATCGTGACCTGCCCGGTGTGCTTGAGCGAGTCGACGAGTTCGATGCGCGGGACCGTCAGCTCGGGCGGGAGGGCGTCGAGGGTCCGGCTCAGGGCGATGCTGATCACTGCGACGGCGTCGCGCAGCCGCCGATTGAAGTGGATGGTCACGATGCGCTGCCCGCCGCGCTCCTCCTCGTCCCAGTGGCTCATCTGCGACGACTTGATGTCGTCGATGTCATAACCGGGCGGGATGTTCAGGTCGACCGAGAAACGTCCGGCCTTTGTGATGGCGACGGTGAACTTGCGCGCGTTGTAGACGAGGCGGTCGTCGGCAACCGAGAAGTACGCCTCCTCGGTCGACCGCAGCTCAGGAGCGACACGGTTGGCGCTGACGGCGATGGACGGGGCCGACGCGCCGGGCTCGAGGCGGTAGCGATAGGCATAGCGCGGCGGGCCGAAGTTCGCCCACGGCGCCTGGCGGAGCACGCCGAGCACGGCGCGGGCATAGTCTTCGACGTTCATCTTGGCCGGATGCTTCGAGACCTCGATCCGCACGTCGCGCGACGGATAGACCCCGATCGCCCCGCGCTGCCGGCCGGCGCCGACAACGAGCGGCACGCCGACTTCGGCCTCGTAGGGCAGCTTCTGTTGCGTCGCCTGCGTGACGAGGAGCAGCAGGTACTGGCCCACGGCCGGCTTCGCCAGCCGGATCTCCGCCCGGCGATTCGCGCGGTCGTAGAGCCACGTGCCGAGGTCCGCGCCGTTGACCGACGTCACGGCCATGCCCTCGGGCAGCTCGACCGTGATCTCTTTGAGTTCGCCCTGCGCGATCTGGAAGTGCAGGACGTGGCGCGACTCGACCACACCGGCACGAAGCTGCACGCTGCTGAGCACGTTCGTGAAGAAGACCGTCTTCTCGAGTTCCGTGCTCCGCGCCCGCGGCCGCCACTGGAACGCGAGCTTGTCGCCCGGCCCGAGCACCGCGTCGATGGTCGTGTCTGTCTTTGTCTCGGTCTTGTTGAGTTTGACGGCGGTCGCCGAGGTCACGTCGAGATTCACGCCCGGGACGACGAGCTGGGCCGACGACTGGATCGCCCTCGGCACGGTCAGTTCGAACGCTCGCGCCTGGTCCGGCTCGGCCTCTTTGAGCGGGACGAGGAACTTGAGCGTCACGTCGTAGCGGCCGGCGCGTTTCACGTCGAGCACACAGCCCGACTCCGTCATTCGCGCGGCCACGTCGGGGTTGTCGGGTACCTGGATGAGGGCCGCGCCGGTCCAGAGCACCGGGATCGTCGCCGGCTCGTCGAGCCGGAAGACGAACCGCTGCTCGAGGTCCAAACTGTCTTTCTCCGCCTTCAGGGTGAACCGGGCCTCGTCCATCACCTTGGAGCTTGGCGGCGGCGTTATGCCGAGGCCCGCGCAGCCGAGCGGCAGGACCAGAAGCAGCACGAGCGCGGCCGAGGCGAGCGGGCGCGCCGGAATCGACAGCCGGAGCGACACGAAGAGGAACGGGATGAGCGGCAGCGCGACCACGAGCGCAAGCTCGAGCGGTTTCCGTGCCGCAGGAACGGCCGAGATGACGCACAGCGCCCCGGCCAGGGCGAGGCCGATGAACAACTTCCGCCAGCGCCGGCGGATGCAGGCCATGATGAGCAGCCAGAGCGTGACGATCGCGATGGGGATCGTCCGCCACGAGAACAGCCCCGCGGCCCAGCTCGGCACGATGCCGGCCTCGATCCGAAGCTCGGGCACGCCCTTGCCGCCGTCATCTTTGATGCCCGACGGGTTCAGCGTCTGCGTGAACGTGAGGACCGGCCCCGTCTTCGCGGGCGGCTCGGCGACCGTGGCTTTGTCGACATGAGCCATCAGCTCCGACACGCCAAACAGGACCCAAAGCACGATCGCGACGGCGTTGATGCCCACCAGCCAGCGAACGTGAGCGATTCCCGTCGCCAGTGCGACGACGATGGCGGCCAGCGTGACCGCCCCGAGTATCTTCCAGGTCGGCGGCTCGGCGACCGTGGCCTTGTCGACGTAAGCGATCAGCGCCCACACGCCGAACGCCAGCCAGAGCACAGCCACCACGGTGATGATGCCCGAACCCAGCCAGCGGACGCGAACGATCCCGACCACAAGCACGATGACGATAGCGGCCAGTGCGACCGCCCCGAGGATCCAGATCGGCGACTTGGCGACCAAAGTCGCAGTGTGGGCGTACAGCCGCGCGATGTTGATTCCGATGGGGCTCAGCCCGGGCTGCCGGGCCTCCGGCTCGTCGAACGCGAGGTTCGACGCCACATCATCAAACTCGAAGTCTTTCGGCGCCGTCACCTCCCATCGCGAGTAGGTCGACGTGACCTGCGGCCGTGGTGCGACGAGCGTGTACGCGTGCGCCAGCCCGAGTTCGTGCTGCCCCGCCTCGCTGTACGTGACCGCCAGTTCGGTCGGGACGTTCGGGTCGCGCCGCCGCTCGAGCGGGATCAGCAGGTTGCCCTTCGCATCCTGCGACGTGACGACCCGCTGCTTGCTGACCTTCTTGTCCACCCTCGTGATCAGCTCGACCGACCAGACGCGCGAGCCGGGCGGCATTTCGAGCGCGAGGAATTGCGCGTTCGAGTTCTTCACCTGATACGTCGCCGTGGTGCGCGCCTCGCCCTCGGGGCTGACGGCCGTCCGCAGTTCCATCAGGTCGATGACGACGCCCAGCAGGTCGCCCGTCTTGTAGGGCCGGATGCTGAGCGGCGCGCTGTGCGGCGCCCGGACGTACTTGAACGCGCGGAGGATGGGCGCGTTGACCGTCCTGCGATAGTCGAACGGCAGCTCGTCGTGATCGATCACGAGCAGGTTCCGCTTGGCGAAGTCCTTCGGGTCGTCGGGCGAGAGGATCAGGTTGAGCGAGCTGGCGACGGCGATGTAGCCGACCTGCGTGTCGACGTCGAGGCACTCGATGCCGCCGATGGTGACCGGGCCGCCCTCGAGTTTGTACGGCTGGGTGCTCGTCACGAGCAGGGTGTATTCGCCGAGGGTCCGCCGCCGCAGGGTGACGGTCCAGACGCCGTCCTCGAGCTTCTGGCCCTGCACCTCGCGGCCGGTGAACTCGACGTTTCGCAGCCCCTCGGGCAGGCGGAACTTCAGCTCGCCGATGGGCGAGCCCGTGATGAAGAAGTTGATGGTCGTCGAGCCGTAGACGATGCCCTCGCCGACCGACGCGAGATGGAACAACTCCGAGCGCATCGACGACGGCTTGCGGCTCGCGAGCAACTCGAGCGACCAGCCCGGCAGCCGGAACTTGTGCGCAATCTGCGCGCGCGGATCGGCCATCTTGACCGACGCCGCGTGGACCGTGTGCAGCTTGTCCGTCTTCTTGACCTCGACCTGGATGCCGGCCTCGGGCACGATGCTGATGCTCCCGCGCTCGCTGCGCGCGTCCGCGACGTCGAGCCCGGAGATGGCCTGCGGCCGGTCGAGCGGGCTCGCGCCGATCTCGAGCCGAATCGTCAGCAGCGTCCGCCCTTTCACGGGCTTCTTGAACGGGACCGTGAGCACCCGCTCGGCTCCCTCGCCCGTCACCTCGTGGCCGTTCAGGACGACGTCGTTTCCGGCCACGTCGGCGACGGCGAAGCCGGCCGGCAGGGCGAGCTTCAGCTCGCGGACCGGCGCGTCGCGGACGATCAGCTCGATGCCCGACGTGACGATCAGGTCGTCGTCGCGGACCTGGACCAGCACCCGGTGGGTCGCGTCGATCCAGGGCCTCATGTCGGAGGCCGTCAGGGCCAGCCGGTAGGGGGTCGCGGCGTAGCTGTAGAGGAAAACACTGCGCGCCGGCAGCGGCTGCGGCTGCCCGCCAGCCATCTGGATCCGGCGGAACATGCTCATATCGATCTGCGTCAGGCCGGCCGATTCGCCGACCTTCAGGTGCACGGCGCTGTCGGTCCCGACGGCGACCTGCCCGCTCGCGCGGATCGTGCCCAGCGGCTCGATTACGGGCACGCTGAACTCGGCCGGGAAGTCGTCGAGCGTCAGCTCGCCCTGGATGCGGAGCGTGTGGTGTTGCCGCTGCCGCTGAGCGAGCGTCACGGTCAGCGTCTGCTTGTTCTCCGCTTCCTCGACCCGCCAGTCCTGGATGTGGGGGCCGATCACCTGCGTGACGCTGAGGTTGCTCGGGAGCGCGATCTGAAACATCTTCGCCTCGCCCTGCGAGATGCGATAGTCGACGGTCGCCTCGAGCCGAAGGGCGCCCGACGAGACGGTCGCGATCGTGCTGACCTGCGCGGCGGCGACGAGCTTCCCGGTCAGTTCCTGCACCTTGGGCTTCCAGCGCACGAAGAACCGGTTGCCGAACCCGACGATGGCCGTGGTCCGCAGGGAGCCGTTCTCGACGACGCGCTTGACCCGCATCGCGCCGGGGAACGTGATCTCGAGGTCGGGCCGGTCGCTCGTCACTTCGAGCTGCCGCATGTCGGAGAGCGGCAGGGTGAACGAGCATTCGCGCCAGCCCTCCTTCAGCTTCTTCGGGCGGGCGGCGAACGTGAGCCGGATCGGATGCGAGCCGGACTTGGCCAGCCAGAGCGAGTAGGTGTCTTTGTCGTAGAGCAGGCGGTGCGATCCGCTCACGCCCTCGAGCTTCTCGATCGCGATGTCGCCCGTGACGAGCTTGACCGTCCGGCCCGCCTCCGGCGTCGCCACGATCACGTCGAGCACGAACGTGATGTTCTCGCCCTCGATGTCGCCCGTGATCTTGACGTCGGAGATGCCGATCGGCTTCTCCGGCGGGGGCGGCGGCTCCGGCTTGCCCTCGCCCGCGTATGCGACCCCGGCCGAAACCAACACCAGCACCGCCAGCAACCATCGCATCTTCATCGTCCGTCCCCCTTCTCAAGAAGTATCGAGTATTAGGTCGTCAATCGCCCCGCCCTTCGCGTCAGAGATTCTTCACTTCGTTCAGAATGACAGAATACGTGTTACCCATGTCATTCTGAGCGTTAGCGAAGAATCTCTCGCGCAAACGTGTGCGGGCCATTACCAGCGCATGCCTCAATAGCTATCCTGTTTCCTGGGGCGTTGCCCCAGGCTGATGAATCACGCCCCGTTCGGGGCTTACGACATTGGTGCGTCTCCTCGTGTCACGGGCTCTAACAGAACCCCAGTGGGGCAGGCATTCCGTCCGCTGTTCCAGCGGGGCTGCGCAAGCGGAAAACAGGGACTGCCACCCGTTGGCTGTCCCGTTTTCCGCGTCTGCTTCACCCGGCTGAAGTGTTAGACGCGCCGAGCGCCGCGCCGGTTCTCGCATATCTGTAACGTGTTTGTAACAAGCTCGCTCACCGCCCGGCGAGCATGGTCTTCGCGGTCCGGACGAGGCCGAGCAGCTCGGCCGCGCGGTCGTCGAGCGGCAGCTCCGAGCAGACCTGGGCGAGCGTGTGCTCGAGCCGCGCGATGCTCGCGGGATCGGCGTATGGGCTGCCCCGCAGGATCTCGGCGAACTGCGCGGCGCACGCGGCGAGCCGGTACCGCGGCGGCGTCTTCCGCCCGCGCCGCACGACGTCCTCGGCCCGCATCTCGCTCGCGATCTCCTCGACCTTGCCCGTCTCGATGTCGTGGTAGCGGACGCGGACGACGCCGATCCGCCCTTTCGCCTTGAGCAGCTCGAGTTCGTAGACGGCCGTGGCCGACTGGCCGCTGCCGATCTCGCCCGCGTCGACCGCGTCGTTGCGGAAGTCGCGGTCGGCGATGTCGCGGCTCTCATACCCGAGCAGGCGGTAGCGCCGGACGACGCCGGGATCGAACTCGACCTGGATCTTCGCGTCCTTCGCGACCATCTGCAGGCGGGCGATCTCGTCGACGAAGACCCGCTCGGCCTCGGCCTCGGTGTCGAGGAAGACGTAGCGGCCGTCGCCCTTGTTCGCGAGCTGCTCCATCAGCTGGTCGTTGTACTGGCCCGTGCCGACGCCCACGTTGGTGAGCGTGATGCCCTGCCGGCGGTCGTTCTCGACGTTCCGGAGGATGTCGCGGGCGTCGTCCGGGCCGATGTTGGCGATCCCGTCGCCGACGTGCACGACCATATTGTTGTCGCCGCTCCGGAACGTCTTGTGCGTCTGGAGGTAGGCGACGGCCAGGCCCTGCGCGACGTTCGTCGCGCCGTTCGACTGGAGCGAGTTGACCGTCGTGAGGATGCGCCGCTTGTTGCCCTTGATGGGCGTCGTGTCGAGCACGAGCCGCGCCCGGGTGCCGTAGGCGACGACGGCGACGCGGTCGGCGTCGGCGAGGTTATTGACGAGCATCGCCGCGGCTTTCTGCGCGAGCGGGAGCCGGCCGGGCGTGCCCATCGAGCTGGACGTGTCGATGCAAAGCACGAGGTTGTTGCGCCGCTGGCCGTCGCGGCCGGCGCGTTTCGCGCGGACGCCGACCTTGAGTTGGAAGAGATTGTCGCGGAAGGGCGACGGGGCGCAGGTCGTGTGGATCGAGAACGCGTCCTCGATGTTGCCGGGGTAGTTGTAGTCGAACGCGTTGACGAACTCCTCGACGCGGACGATGTGCTTCGGCGGGAGCTTGCCGCCGCGGATGTGGGCCCGCGTCTGCGAGTACGAGCCGGTGTCGGACTCGAGCGCGAACGTCGACTGGTTGTCGCTCTGCGTCATGACGAACGGATTGACGCGGACGACGGGCGGCTTCGTCGGCTTGGGCGGGTCTTCCATCTTGCGGATTGCCTCGAGCGCCTTTCTCGCGTTGGCGGCCGCCGGGCTCTTGGGATGAAGTTCGAGCGCGTTCTTGTACAGGTTGGCGGCTCTGGCGAGGTCGCCCTGACGGCGGCAGAGGTCCGCGGCTTTCGTCATGAAGGCCGCCCCCTCGTCCACGTTCTTGAAGGTCGTGATGCCCTGCTCAAGCACACTCATTCCCTTGTTGAGGTCGCCTCGCGCGATCGCCTCGTCCGCCTGCTTGTGGAGCGCCGCCGCCTGCTTCCAGCGGTTGGCCACGCGCTCGTCGTGTTCGAGCGACAGCGCGCGGTTCATTTCCTCGGCTTTCTCGACGCGCTCCTTGAGGTCCGCGACGAACTGGCCCGGTTTCTTCAAGGACGCGGCCTCCTGCTTCATCGCCTCCTGCGCCAGCTCGACCTGGCCTTCCGACGCGGCCTTCAGGCGACGCTGTCCGCGCTCGATATCGCTGAGCCGCACCTCGAGCCGGCCGAGTTCGTCCGTCGGCGCGGCGACCTCCTTACGCAGCTCTTGCGCTTCCCGCAATGCTTGTGGCGCGTTCTTCGCGTACTTCTCCTTGAGTTTCGCGTGCTTGCTCTCGGCATCTGAAAGGCGCCTGGCGAGCCCGTTCACCTCGGCCTGGGTCTCGGCAGGCAGCGGACTGGCCTTGCGCTGCCTTGCCAACTCCAACGCCTTCCTCTTCTCATCGGGCTTTGCCGCCGGCCCCTTCGCGGTGCCGTTCGCCGAGAGCGTGGCCTTCCCGGGCTCCCGCTCAAGTTCGCCGCGGACCGCCAACCGTTTACGTGCCAGGTCGCGCTCCTTCCCGCCTGCCTCGTACTCCCATGCGGTCCACTTCGTGTCCTCCACGCCCTTCTTCGGCTCGCTCGGCTGCAGCGGAACGGGCGGAGCGCCCTTCGCGGGCGGCTGTGTCTTGGGGTCGGCCGGCTTGTAGAATAAGCCGCCGAGGACCGGGACGCCGCCGGTGCCCTTGGCGCCGTCGGGGATTTCGGACGTTGGCTTCGCCGGCTCGGCCTTGGTCACGTGGCCGCCGCGCCCTCCGGCTTGCCCGCCCTGCCGATCCAGGGCGAACTCACCGAAATGCCCCCAGCCAAGCGTCCCTTCCTTGTCTTCCCGGGTTCCCGACTTGCGCGTCCTTCGCTCCGCCCAGTCGTCAGGATACTTGGGCCCCGGGACGGTGTGCGGGATGGCCTGCTTCCGGGCCTGCTTCCACGTGGTGGCGGTCTCGTCCTTCATGTTCTTCTTGTAGCGTTCGACGTCTTCGGCGGTCAGCTTGTCGAGTTCGGACTGCGTGAGTTCGCGCCCCCTCTCCCCAAGCCGGCCCTCGCGGCCGTCGCCCGGCCCGAGCTTGCCGACCGTGGCTTGGCCGTCGCGCACACCTTCGGCGACGTTCGCCAGCCCGCCGCTGAGGATCGTTTTGCCGTCGGGGACTTTGACGACCTCCGTCGCACGGAGATCGACGCTCGGAAGCTGAACTCTCCGGCTCTCGTCGCCATCGCCGCCTTCGCCTTCGTTGAAGATGCCGGCCGTGTCCTCGCTCTTGAGGGAGTCCTTGCCCGTGGCCACATCGGGCTTGAACTTGCGTGAATCGGGTCCCACGGCGGCCGGGTCGCCGCGCCGTCTGACGCGCCGCCATCGTTCGCCGGCCTCGACCGTGTTGGCCGTGTCGCCCGCCGACCGTTCGGGGCCGTAGCCCTTCCCGCCGCGAGTCGAGCCCGGCCCGTCTTCCTTCTGGCGTGTGGCGACGTCGGCCCAGTTGGAGCCGACGATGCCGGTGCGGACATCGCCGCCCTTAGACTCCCTCGGCGCGGCGGGGGCCTCGCCCTCCGACCACGTCCGCGGACGCACCTCAGATTGGATTTCTTTCGCGCCGAACCTCCGCCCGGGGTGCGTCCGGGCCTTGCTCGACCTCGAGCCCTGCCGCTTGTTGTAGCCGTAGCTGTGCCTCGACTCGGACTTGTCGAGCACGATCTCGCCGGCCGCGGCCTCCGGCGGCGGCTCCTCCTCCGGTGCCTCGGCTTTGCTCTTCTCGGCGCGGTCGGTGGGCTCCGCCGCCTTCTTGGCGTCGGGGTGGAGCTTGTCCGGCTTCTTGCCGGCCTTCGCGTACTTGGTGTCGGACCCGCCGCCGAACCGCCGGTCGACGTCCTTCATCAGCTTCTGGAAGCGCTCCTCCGGGACAAACTCGACGTGCGAGTCGCCGAACGCGACGTTGCGCCCGTCGCGGCCCGGCGTCTTCTCCCAGACGAGCGGCGTGTCGTGGGTGACCTCCGACTTGCTCAACTGCCTTCCGGCGCGGTCCATGATGCTGTCGTAGTCGGACGTGAACCCGCCTCCTTGCTCGATTCTCCCACCCCGGGGATTGAGGAACACCCTGTCGTCTGGCAGTATCCCGTCCTTGGCGAGCGACTCGAGCGACGGCGGAAGGCGCTCCTGCTCGCCTACGTCTACGTTCGCCGTCCAAATCTCAGTCCCCGTGACGATCTGCTTGAGGTTGCTCGCACTCCTCGTCCTGCGCGCCTCATGTCTCGCGGTGCCCAGGGCGGGCAGGAAGAGCCCCGCCAGCACGACGCACACGAGGAGACAAACGCCCGCGGTCGCGAGGGCGCGCCACGGGCCGCCCACGGTCGGGCGCGGGATGCGCTGCCCCAGCGCGCGGACGGGCTTCCGCAGCCACCGGAGCCACGACCACCGGTCGCGCTTCTTCGTCCACGTGAGGCCGGCGAGCTTCTTCTGCCGGGCGGCGCTCAGCTCGGGCGCGGGCGCGCCGGCGAGCGACTCTTCGAGCAGCGCGGCGGCGGCGCGGAAGTCGCGGAGGGTCGCGGCGCAGGTGTCGCACCGCTCGACGTGCTCGCGGAGTTCGTCGGCGGGTGTGCCTTCGACCTCGCCGAACACGTAGGCGGCCAGGAGTGTTTCGGCTTGTTCGCAGTTCATCGTTCTCACCTTTCAACAACTCGCCGCGGGTTCGCGGCGCTCGTCCCTGTCTGACAAATGCAGGTACAACCGCCGGCTCACAGAGCCGGCCTACAGAATCCTGCGCGCCAGCCCTGTCCCGGTCGGTTGCAGGCCCGCTCTGTGAGCGGGCGGCCTGCTAACCGATTCATCAGACAGGGCCTGGTGTAGCTTCAAGCCTCGAAACACGGCTTGGCTAAGCAGGCCTCCTGTAGCCGGCCTCCATGAGGCCGGAATTGTCCGAGGTCATGGACCTCGGCTACAGCACCTGCCGGCAAGCCGTGCCGGAATTGTCCGAGGTCATGGACCTCGGCTACAGCACCTGCTGGCAAGCCGTGAATGGACGCTTGAAGCTTCACTAATCCACACCAGTCAAATCGCGCCGGCGGCCTTGAGTTCGCGGGCCAGCCGGCCGAGGCCGTGGTTGACCAGATAGCCGACGGTGCCGAGGGCCTGGTTCGTGATTTCGCCGATCTCGCGGTAGCTCATTTCGTGGTGGATCTTGAGCTGGAGCACCTGCCGCTCCTTCGGGGGAAGCTTGTCGAGCAGCGCGAGCACGAGTCGGCAGTCTTCGCGGTGCACGACCTCTTCGAGCCCGTCGGGTGTCGCGGCGGCGGCATCGGCGGCGTTGTTCGTGACCGTTTCCATCAGCTTTCCGTCCCGTTGCTTCTTCCGGAGCGCGTCGGTCGTGCAGTTGTGCGCGACGGTGAAGAGCCAACTCCGGGTCCCGTCGACGTTTCGCAGCCCGTTCTTGCGGATGGTTTTGTGGAGGCGGAGGAAGACCTCCTGGACCACGTCTTGCGCGGCGTCCGGGCCGAGCGAGCAGCGGACGTACCGCAGGAGGGGGCCCTGGTATCGGCGCACCACGGCCTCGAAGTGCTCTCGGTCGGAGAGCGGCTCCGTCGCCACGATTTCCTCCGTCATCCGAGTTCCGCCGGAATGGGCATCTGCAATCCGCTCTGACATCATTATAGACGCACGGCGCGGCCAAGTGTTCGGAAAAAAACCGGCTGTTTCGGGGGTGTTTCGGGGGCTGGTTCGGGGCGGAACGCGGCGGGGCGGGAGGCGATCTGGGGGCGAGAAGCAGAGCGGCCGCCGTTCCGGCGGCTTGGAGTTGCCTCCGGCAACATCCCCGCAGAGAACGCAGCAGTATATGGGAGCCGTTTCAGAAGCGGGGTTGGAGGAGAAGGGGCGGTGTGGGTGGAGGGCGGCCACGCTTGCGGTCCCTGGCGCTCGATCCCCGGCGCCCTATTCGGTGATGCTGTTGTACCATATGGTACATGAACATGACCAAGTGCGCAGACGCATACTCACGGCGAATTCCATATCCAACTACTCCACAAGGTGTTACATCAACACCTTGAGGAAGAGCATTGCGTTATTTTTGTACCATATGGTACATGAACATGACGAAGTGCGCAGACGCATACTCACGGCGAATTCCATATCCAACTACTCCACAAGGTGTTACATCAACACCTTGAGGAAGAGCATTGCGTTATTTTTGTACCATATGGTACATGAATAACGCCATTCGTGCATGGCATGACTATCGCCATTCATGCACAGAAGGTGGATGAGATGAATGGGAGCGGTCAGAACGTGCGGCCGAAGCGCAGGGGCTCGGGGATGATGCGGAGGTCGGCGTCGCGGCGGTAGTTGAAGACCCACGCGATGAGCTGCTGCTTCTCCTCGTCGACGTGCCACGCGGCGCGGAACTTGAAGCACCATCGTGCGAGCTGGTCGCGGTGGGCGACGAAGTGGCGGCGCCGGCGGCGCCATCGAATCTCGCCGCGGTCGTCGATGTAGAAGGTGCCTCCGGGCACGCACCGCATGTCGTTGAGGTGCGCGGCGACCCACTCGGCGATGTTCATGCCCTCCTTGAGGAACATGTCGGTGCAGGAGAAGTGGAGGAGATAGAAGCGCCGCAGGTGCCATCGGAAGATCATCAGCTTGCGGCCGATGTCGAAGAGGGTGTTTTCGAGGTAGAAGTCGGGCGGCAGCTCGAAGGCGATGTCGTAGAGCTGCCAGGGCGCGAGCGGCTGGCCGACGTAGTGTCGGAAGTTCGCGGCGACGAGGCGGGTGATCTCGGCCGGCTTCTCCTTGTCCTCGGGCAAGAAGTGGAGCATGACGAAGCAGAAGAGCTTCGAGTCGGGCTCGAGGTAGAAGGCGGTGACGAGCGAGTGCTTGACGACCATGAGCCCGCGCTTGTTGCGCCGGGGCAGGGTCTCGGCGAAGGTGTAGTGCGTCGCGACCCAGCCCGGGGGGAGCTGCGTGATGGGCTTGCGGTCGTCGGCGAGCGAGGTGAGCTTCTTCGACCGGCGCTCGTAGCGGGCGAGAATGTGGGCCATCTGGAGCTTGCGCTTCGGCCGGACCCACTCGGCTTCGAGGCGGACGGCGAATTCGTCCTCGATCTCGACGCGCGTGACGCCCTTCTTGAGGAACTTGTAGACGGCGAGTTCCCAGTTGGCGGGGATATCGAACGAGACGCCGTCCCACGCGATTCGCTTCGTCTCGCTCATGGGGGCGTCACCATTTCTGGGGGCTGAGCATCCGCGAGATGACGTTGAAGGCCATGGCGATCATCGACGTGAGGCCCATGCCGCATCCGAACCCGGCGAGGATGGCGGTCATGTACTTGAGCCACATGTCCTTGTACTTACGCTTGAAGTAGTAGCGGCCGACGAGGGCGCCGAGCATCGTGCACCACATGGCGCCGGGGGTCGTCTGGCTGAGGCCCCAGACGGCGCCGAACACGAGCATGATCGGCAGGCCGAGTGCGGACAGGACGAGGAACATGCCGCCGCCCGTGGCGAGGCCCCAGACGGCGTATTCCATGTGGAGCGCTTCGAGCACCTGCGAGCCGCCCGCCTGGGTCGACGTCATCATCAGGCACCAGTTCCTGAGTTGCAGCGGCCACATCCGCACCGTCCAGGGATAGGCGTCGGACGGGACGTCGGCCATGCGCCAGAGCAGCTCGGCCGTGACGAACGAGGCGATGACGACGATGGGCAGCGTCAGGAGGAGGGTCTTGACCTGGCTGATGATCTTGGTGCCGGTGAGTTCGAGGACGCGGAACCCGACGGTCTCGCCTCCGACGTTCTGGATGGGCATGGGCGCGAACCAGATGTCGACGCCCTTGTGCCCGGACAGGAGGATGGTCAATTCGCGCAGGTATGGGATGTTGATCGCGCGGCCGCAGATGCCCTCGAGCTTCGCGGTCGCGTAGGAGATGAGGGGCGTGTAGACGACGCCGTAGAATACCATGACCATCCACGGGTATCCTGGCACGAGGAAGTAGCCGAGGATGATCCACGAGGCGGTGGAGACGCAGTAGATGATGAGCGAGATGAAGATGGAGAAGTCGCCGCGCGCCTTGTTGTTCGTCACGAGGATGCGCCAGGTCTCGCCGAACTTCTCGCCCATCGTCTTCGTGTGGGAGAGTTCGCGCGCCTTCGGCTTCAGCAGGTTTCTGATCGTCGTGCTGAGGAAGATGAAGAACTGGCTGAAGGTGACGGCGAGCGTCAGCCCCATGCCGAAGGAGATGTAGAAGTCGAGGTCGTTGAAGAACCTCGTGTCGATGAAGCCCATGCCGGGCTGCCACTGGGAGAGGACGCCCATTTCGTGGAGGATGGGGTTGGCGCACATGGTGATGACGAGGCCGAGGAACCCGCCGACGACGCCCCAGAACGGCACGATCATGCCGGTGAGGAACGCGCCGAGATTGATGACGAGATCGAACGCGACCGCGGGCAGGTATTGAGAGACCTGGGGCGTGAAGTCGATGAAGATGAGGGGGATCAACTCGACGCGTTTTGGGAGGAGGACCTGTGTGACCATGGGGATGCAGACATAGACCACCCCCCAGACGATGCCGATCATGCCGCCGATGGCGAAGCAGCGCCATCGCCACGTGGTCTCTTCGCCGCGATCGGTCGACAGGGCGACAATGCCGGCGGCGCCGACGGGCGCGAACGGGAACGGGAGCTTCTCGACGTCGCTCGTCATGCGGTAGAGCACATAGCCGAGCCCGTAGCTGTTGATCCGGCTCATGACGAGGCCGAAGACCGTCAGGGCGATGATGGGGGCCCAGTGCCACGCCAGGAAGGTGTGGTGGCCCAAGGCGTCGATGGCCTGGGCGCGCGGGAACGCCCAGGCCGGCAGGTCGGTGGCCAGGCCCAGGCTGGCGACATAATCCGACCGCGCGACGAACTGCTTCCAGAGGAAGCCGGAGAACGGGTGGGCGAGCGCCGCGCCGGCCATGAAATGCAGGACGTAGAGCTCTTGTGTCTTGAGCGAGGTGAACGAGCGCTTGGCGACCTCGGCGAAGAAGATGATCATCACCCACTTCATCGCGCCGCTGATCCCGGCCTCCTGGCCGATGATGAGACTGAGGTAATTCGTGGCCGGCGTGACAATCAACCCCAGGAAGACCGCGCCGGCGACGGCCTTCCAGCCGAACCCGTCCTCGAACTCGCCGACCTCCGGCGGTTCCATGATCTTTCGATATTCCTCGAGTTCTTTGTCGTCCGTGAAAGACACGTCGGGTCCCTGGTTTCGGTTCCTTGTCCAGCCGCCCGAGGCCGCCCTGCCTTGTTGAAAACCGGGTGAAGACCTACAAGAGAGATTCTTCGCTTCGCTCAGAATGACAGTGCATGGCCATCTGCACAGGTTGTCATCCTGAGCGTCAGCGAAGGATCTCGCTTTTCAACAGAGCAGCGAGGCCGCCTCAGGCGGCGGGGGCGCCGTCAGACGGCTTCGCCGCGTCGAACAGTTTCCGTCCCTGCTCGATGTACCAACTGTGCTGCGTCGGATCGATGTTCCGCCACCGGATCAGCAGCTTCCGCAGCTTCTCCAGGAACGGCTTGTTCGTCGTCACCCAGTTCGTGTCCTGGCCCGAGATGCGGTCGACGGTCATGTGGACGCGGTAGCTGTCGACGACCTCGTCGAAGTGGGTGGTGAACGTGACGGTCTGCGTGACGCCGAGGTCGTAGGGGGCGAGCGCGACGCCGTACTGCATGCGGAACGTCTCGCGGCCCTTGGCGTCGGTCCCGGCGCTGAGTTCCTCGAGCGCGACGACCTGGTCGCCGATCGACTGCTCGGTGTAGGTCAGGAAATACTCGTAGAGGTAGTGCATCACGCCGGCCGCGAGGGCCGGCTGATAGATGAAGGGGAAGACGACGTTCATGCGCTGGCCGTCGTGGTCGGGCAGCGACCACTTGCGCTTGCCGGAGGGGACGGCCGTGCGTGTCGCGACGATACCCGGATAGATGGTCGACAGCAGCACGAGGCCGATGGTGAACATGATCGCGTAGCCGACCATCAGCGAGGAGAAGTTGACGTTGATCTTCTGCATAAGGCCGAACGTCTTGAGCAACACGGCGATGACCTGGCCGATGAGATAGCCGGACACGGAACCGATGACGCCGTAGACGAATGCCTCGGCGAGGAAGAAGAGGAAGATGTGTGTCGGGTTCAGGCCGACGGCGTTGTAGACGGCGATTTCGTACTTCCGCTCGTAGACCGTGCCGAGCATCGTGTTGAGGATGATGGACCCGGCGATGAGCAGCGGGATGATGAGCTGCTGGAGCCCGCCGATCGAGGTTCGGTAGCTGCTGCCGATGTAGTAGATGCCGGCGTCGATCTTGTGCTTGCTCTCGGGGTCGGGATAGAGCGCCGCCTTGCTGCCGATGTGGAACCTGGCCTGCGTGACGTCGAGCATAAGGGACGCTTCGCGCCAGAGCCCGCCGCCGCCCTTCGGGTCGGCCTTGGCGGGGAAGCGGATAGAGATGGTGAACGGCTTGCCGCCGAGCTTCGTCGCCAGGCCGGCCGGCAGGAACGCGACGTTGGCGGTGTCGACGACGAGGGCGCTGACGTCTTCGCTCTCCGCGCCCTGCGCCTGGACCTGTCCCGGCTTGCGGGGCAGCAGCGGGAAGTTGGGGTCGAGGTCGCGCATGAAGCGGTAGCGATCGTCGTCCATGACGCCGACGAGCGTCAGGTCCCGGCCGAGCATGTGGACGGTGACCTTGCCGAGGGAGTCGGTCGGGATTTTGAGGGCCTCGAACGCGCGGCCCGGCAGGATGATCTCTTCGGCCTCGGCCGAGGAGAAGTACCGCCCGTTCGCGAGCGGGATACGCCGGAGGAAGCCGTCTTCCTCGGGCGCCAGGCCGATCACGGCCTCGATGCCGAGCGGCTTGTCGTCGGTCGGCCCGCGCTCGAGGTGGATGGGCAGTTGCGGATCGGGCGGCGTGATGAGCCGGCGAACGAGCACCTGCACCTTCTCGCCGCCTTCGTACTCGCGGCCCTCGTAGAGGTCCCGGAGCGCGGCGACGGTGTCTTCGTCCATCGGCTTGCCTTCCGGCCAATGATAGAAGATGCCGGTGTAGGGCGAGTCGTCGGCCTCGTGGACGAACGTCGGCTGCATCTTCTTCGACACGCTCGAGAAGGCGAGCATCGTGAACACGACCAGCACGATGGTCGCCGTCGTGAGCGACGTGCGAATCCGCCGGCGCTTCATGTTGTTCACGCCGATCATCATCGCCGTCTGGCCGACCGTCGAATAGGCGACGTCGCCCTCCATGCCCGTGATGTTGCGGAACAGAATCTGCATCTCGGTCTCGAATCGTTTGTGGAGCACCCACGTGACGAAACAGCCGATGGCGCCCAGCACGAACGCGATGAAGATCGCCTCGGGGTTCAGCGCAATTCGGAACGCCGGGTGGATGAATCGGAAGACGGCGTAGATGGCGGAGAACAGCACAACGAACGCGAGCATGTCGAACTCGAGCCGCTTGAACCCGAACAGGAGCTTCTGCACGAAGAAGCAGAACGGGATCATCAGGGCCATGTAGAGCACGATGGCCTTGAGCATGTCCCCGTTCATCGACCGAATCTGCCCGTATGATTTTGTCTGGCCGCCGAGCGCCTTGTAGTTGGCCAGGAGGAACCCGTTGTGATCGCGGGCCTTCCTGGCCTCGTCGGCCTCGTCGAGGGCCGCGGCGCCGCGGTCGAGGAAGTCGGCGAGCAGCTCGTTCGCGACGCCCTTCATCTCCGCCCGCCGCTTCCGGTTCATCTTGTCCATGTCGACGGCGACCCGCGCGTAGAAGTCGGGCCCCAGCTCCTCGGGGCTCTCGAACCCGATGCCCTCCGGCTTCTCGTCGGTCGCGTTGAGCGCACACCGCTTCTCCTGCGTCAGCAGCAGCAGGCGCATGGCCTTGAAATCCTCGCTCCGCCGCCAGAGGGTGACCGAGATGGGCCCGCGCGAGACGTGCGACATGGCCGTCGACAGGCAGTCGACGCCGTGGGTGCCGTACTTCTGCGCCGGCCCCTTGATGGCGGCGCTCATCGGCCAGTAGTTCTGGGCCGTGATCGGCGCGTCCGAAATCAGCGTCGGATCGGCCCGGTCGTACACGATGAACTCGGTGCACGGGAACATCGGCAGCGTCTGCCGCTTCGTCTGGAAGATGTTCGAGTTGAGCCGCTTCGACTGCTGGATCTGCCCCTTGTCGAGGTCGTACGTCAGCGTCCGGAAGTCTTCGTCCATCTGGTACGCGAGCGACGCCAGCGTTTCGATGTGCCAGACCCCGTACATCGCCGTCCACCCGGTGGCGTCCGTCATCCCGCGATAGCAGTTGACCACGTCGCCGTCGATCAGGAACGTGGGGCCCTTGCCCTGCAGTTTCCCGACCGGCGAGTAGAGGGTGATCAGGCTCCGGGGGATGGCCACGTCGGGGGCGACCTTGCCGGCGTATTGGTCGAGGGTGAACGTGTTGAGCACGACCGACCAGACTTTGCCGGCATTGGGGGCCGCGGCGATCGCCTTGCCGGCCGTGAGGGCCGGGTCGGCGAGCAGCGCCCGCATGTACGAGCGAAGCCAAGCCTGGCTGCGGAACACACGGGCCGGGTCGAGCCGGTCGAACGTGTCGTCCGGGCCGAAGGCCGCTCCCTGGTCGGCGAACACGCTCTTGAGTGCGACGGCCGCGGCGCCGGAGACGTGGAAGGCCGGCGCGGGCGAGTCGAGCGAGTTGAAGAAGTACGCCTCCCCTTTGCCGCCCGCATTGCTCATCGCGTCGACGAACGGGCTGCCGGCCTCGCCGCCGGCGTCGCCCTGCTTCTCGGCGATCTCCGCGACCACCTTGCCCAACTCCTGCAGCCACGGGGCGTAGCCCGCGGCCATCGAGTTGAACCCGAACCGGTCCGCGTGCCACCCCATCTCGAGGCAGATGGCGAGCTTGACCCGGCTCTTCCCGAGCGCGTCGCGGACGTCGTCGTTCGACGAGTCCATCTTCAGGCTGCGTTCGAGCGTCGCGCGGCGCTCCGTGAAATCGCTCAGGATGGTGTCGCGGCAGTCTTTCAGAAGCGCGAGCTGCACGTCATGGGCCGCGATCTGCCGGTAATAGACGCGGCTCCGGCCGATCCCGATGTCGATCTTGTTGAACAGAACGAGGACCTTCGTCATGTCCACCTGCTGCCGGCGGAGTTCCGCGAGCCGGGCCTCGTTCTTCTTGAGGTCCTGCGACAGCCCCTGTATCTTGCGCTTGACGCGGTTGAGCCGCCGCTTCGCCTCGTCCTGGAGCTTCTCCTTGATGGAGAGGCGAACGCCGGCGCTCCCGTCCTGCCTGATGCGCCAGCTCTCGAGAAGCTTCTCGTCGTCGAAGACGGTCTTGACGCGGTTCGCCCACGTCGTCATCTCATCGAAGCTGAGCGACTTGAGCTTCCTCGTCCGCTCGATGTCCTCTGCGAGCCCTGCGATCGCCGCCTCGTCGGTCGTGAACTTCGACAGGACGCCGCCGCGCTCGTCCTCGAGCGCCTGGATGGCGGCGTCGATGGCCTCCTGATAGTCGCCTTCCGCGAAGGGAGACAGGTCGAGCACGGCCTCGAACTCGACGCCGACGAGGGCGTCGAGGTCCGCCGCCTTGACACGCCCGTCGCCCGAGCGCTCCCACCGCTTGCGCTTCGCCTTCTCCGCCTTCGGGCCTTCCTTCCGCTCGAGCTTGAGGTGCTTCAGCGCGCGCTGCTCCTCCTGCTTCGCATCGAGCTGCCACAAGACCCCCATCCACACGTGCAGCTTCTCGGGGTCGATCTCGACCTTGCGTAATTGCAGGCGGCGGTACATCTCGGTGTAGAGCCGCATCTTGCGCATCTCGAGCGCCGTCGTGTAGCGAACCTGCTCCACCTTGTCGGAACCGGCCAGCAGGTGCCACGCCAGCATCCGCTCGCCGAGGAAGTTGTGCGTGTGCGCGTTCACCGCGACGAGCATCACGGTGCGCGACGGGGCCTCGGCCTTCAAGTCCTCGAGCAGATTCAGCAGAAGAAACAGATTGCCGGCCGACTGGGCGCCCGTCGCGAGCCCGGGCACGACCGAGTTCGCGTCGATGGGCGCCGTCAGGACGATGACCTCCTTCTTCAGGTCGTCGTCCTCGCCGGGGATCAGCACCCACAGGTCCCGGAGCGTCTTCACCTGCCACGCCGAGCCCGTCGGCTGCGTGACGACGACGGGGACGGATTTCGGCCGGGCCAGCGAGCGCAGCGCGGCGCCCTCCTCCGCGGAGATGAAGAACCGCGGCACGGGCACCTCGGTGTTGTAGATCTTGCCGACCGAGTCGGTGTACGCCGCGGGCCGGCCGTCGGGCGACCCGATAAAGACGATCCCCCGCAGGCCGAATCGGAGCAGGCGGAGCCAGCGGTCGCCGCAGTCGAACTCCATTAGCGCGACCGCGCCGTCGAGGTCGACGCCGCGGACGGCCTCCAGATCGGCGTACGTGCCGCGGCCGAGGTAGACAAGACGTGTCTCGAACTTGGGTTCAGGGAAGTTGCCGGGCCGCATCAGCGTCGGGTGCATCGGCCGGACGCGCACGGGGGCGCGGCCGCCGACCGCGAGGAACGCGTCGCCGGGCACGAACACGGGGGCGCGGAAATCCACGCTCCCGTGCTCGAACCCGCTGTCCGCAAACCGCTTCGCGACGCGCGTCTCGAGTTCGAGATTGCCCGGCGACCCGGGCGCCCGCGACCCGATCCCGTCGAAAAGGGCCCGCAGGTCGGCGAAGACCTTCCGCGCCGCCGCCGAGGCCGGCTCGGCGCCTGCCGCGCCACGCGGCCCGATACCCCAAACCGCGCAGCCCAGCAGCACCATCGAGACGAACAGGCGGGCCATCCGACTCCTTCCCGTGTCGCTCCCGCGGCGAACCGTCACTTGATCACGACGGACACCACGTCTCGCTTCATCAGCATCTTCACAAAGGCGACGACGCCCAACTCCGACTCGCGGTGGGACATCCGGAACCGCTTCTCGAACGCCCGCACAATGGCCAGCACGTTCTTCCGTTTCTGAATCTGGCGGACCACGAACGTGCCGAACTCGTCCAGCTCGTACTTCTGCTCCGTCACCGGCGGCCGGAACCGGTCGAGGAACCCGAATCCACGCGCCTTCTGCGCGCGGAGCGTGAGGGCCCCGTCGGGCCTCTCGTCGATCTCCACGTTCTCATGCAGCACCGGCACGCCCTCGAGCGACCGGCGGCGGTCGATACGCGGCTTCTCGCGCTTTCGCAGGAGACCCATGGGCTGACTCCGGCCGGCATGCCGGCTGGGAAAAGGCGCGCCCTTGCCGAGCGGCGCAACGCCGATATAATACGGCGTCGCCCGCCGCTTGCAAGGGCCTATCGCGCGGAGAGTGGATGCTCTGAGCGGAGGCCTGCCGGAAAGCCGGTACAGCCAACGAGCGGCAGTCCCGGTTTTCCGTCCCGAGCGGTGCGTCGAGTAAGGGCGAAAAACGGGGACTGGCACCAGCGGAGCGAAGCGGAGACGTGCCTGTCACCGCTTT
This sequence comes from uncultured Planctomycetota bacterium, assembly GCA_964385685.1. GTDB lineage: Bacteria > Planctomycetota > PUPC01 > PUPC01 > PUPC01 > CAYLQD01. The sequence continues at coordinate 24,597 of CAYLQD010000049.1, forward strand.
TCGCCGGAACCACCCCCGTTCATAGTATCCGCTCTCGAGCGGACACACATTTTGACAGCCGGGGCCCGGCCGCCCCGGCCGCGGAGACACGCACCCGTGTCTGAATCGGAAGCCGCAGCCACCGAAACCCAAGAGCCCGCGCACGGCGATATCGTCATCCGCGCCGTCGATGTCAAACGCTACTACTTCGGCGAGGCCGACAACGTCACGAAGGCGCTCGACGGCGTCACCATCGACATCTACCGTGGCGAATACCTCTCCATCATGGGCCCGTCCGGCTCCGGCAAGACCACCCTCTTCAACATGATCGGCGGGATCGACTCGCCCACCGAGGGCATGGTCTTCATCGACGAGATCGACGTCGCCCAACTCGACTCCTACGAACTCGC
>CAYLQD010000050.1:0-15588 GCA_964385685.1 uncultured Planctomycetota bacterium
TGTGGGAGCCGCTCGAGGACGCGCCCGGCTGCACCGCGTCGGTGCTCGGCCTGCCGCTCAAGGCGTGGGACACCGCCGCCATCATCCTGATAACGCTCGTGGCGGACATCTGCCTCTACACCTATCCGGGCGGGCTGGGAGCCGCCGTGCTGCTGACGGTCGCGACCATCGGGCTGTTCTCGCTCGCGCCGAAACCCTGGCGCATCCCGGACCCGTTCCTGCTGCTGGCGGTGGCGCTGATCGTTGCCGCCTCGGTCTGGAACATCGGCCCCCTGCTGGCGGTTGTCGCGGTCCTGGCGGTCGCCGGCCTGGCCGTGAAGCTCCACCAGCCCGCGTGGAGCATCACCGAGGTCGGCTGGACGGTACCGTGGACGGCCGTTCTCGCGCCGGCCCGGTTCCTCGGGCACCTGCTTCGCGCGATCGGCTGCACCGGCGAGGTCGAGCCCGAGCCGGAAGAGGAGGAGCAGGCGCGCGGCCCGCGCCTCCCGCTCCGCGTCGTCCTCGTCCCGCTGCTCGTCGTCGTCGTCTTCATCCTCATCTTCCGAGCCGCCAGTCCCGTCATCGAGCGGCTCACCCGGGTGGTCTTCGACTGGCTCATCGAGTGGATCGAGGAGCTATGGCGGATGCTCTCGGTCGCTCGCATCTTTTCGTGGCTCTTCTGGCTGATGGTGTTCGCGGCCCTCATCCGCCCGATCGCCGGGTCGTTCGTTGCCGAGGCGCTGGCGAAGCGCCGCGAAGGCCTGGAGGAGCCGCCGCCCGCTCGCGACAACAGCAACTACGCGACGGCCGCGGCGACCCTCATCGCCGTCAATCTGCTCTTCATCGCCTTCCACGCGTTCGACTGGCCGACGCTCTACTTCGGCGCGGACCTGCCAAAGGGCGCCTCTTTTTCGGACTTTGCCCGCGGCGGGTGCAAGTGGCTGACGGTCGGCCTGCTCCTGAGCACCGCCATCATCGGCATCATTTTCAGGAAACGGATGAACTTCCATCCGGGATCGCAGTTGCTGCGCGGGCTGGCCTACGTGTGGGCCGGGCTGAACGGCGTGCTGGCGGTCGGCGCCCTTCGCCGGCTTCAGATTTACGTCGACTACAACGGAATGACGCGGATGCGCATCCTCGGGCTTTACGGCATTCTGCTCGTCGCCGCCGGCCTGATCCTGATGGTCGTCAAGGTGAAACGCAAGAAGAACGTCACGTGGCTCGTGCGACGCGACCTCGCCGCGCTGTGGATCGCCATCGTCCTGTTCGCCTTGACGCCGCTCGACTATCTGTCGTGGTCCTACAACGCGCAGCAGGCGCTGAACGGAAACCACCGGCCGCTGGCGAACGTGCTCGTGCAGAAGATGTCGCCCGAGAGCTTCCCGCCGCTGATCCCGCTGCTCGACGTCAAGGACGAGAAGGTCCGCGAGGGCGTCCGGAGCCGGCTCAGCACCGAACTTCTCGGGCTGCGAAAGACGCGGCCGGAGAACTGGACCCAGTGGCAGGGCTCGCACGCGTGGGCGCTCGAGCAGCTCGAGGCCGTCAGCGAGAAGCTGCTTCTGGACCCCGCATCGGAAGAGAAACGCAAGTCGGCTTGGGAGAGGTTCGACTCCTACGTCAAACCGTGGATACACACGATACGGCGAGGCAGCTACGATTGACGGCGCCGCCGCAGGCGCCCTGCTCCCCTTCCGAGGCCCGCGGCCTCACCCCTTCTGTTCCGCGCGGATCTGCTCGATCAGGTCGGCGGATTCGTTCCTTCGGGAAGCAGCGGACCCAGTTGTTCGATCAGGGCGGGCACCGATTCGGTCGCCGCTTTCCACACGGTGCCCAACCTGACCCGGTTGTACAGGTGAATGAGGACATCGCGCATGCCGGCCATTCTCCGCCAGGGGACTTCAGGATGGTCGGCCCGAAAACCGTCGGACAGGCGCTTCGTCGCCTCGCCAATGATCTGTAATTGCGCGATGACGGCCGATTGGGTCTTCACATCGCCGGCGAAGGAATCGCCGTCAGTGTCCGCGACGAAGTCCTGAATCAATCGAGCCGCCTTCAGGATATCCCACACGTACGCGAGGTCCCGCTCTTCAGGCCGCATAGATCAACTCCTTCGTGCGAAGGATCTCACGTCGCCGGAACGGGTTTTCCAGAAGTGGCTCCTCTACCAGATCGACGTCCCGACCGAACACCTCCTTCAGTTCGTCCCTCATGTCGACGAGATCAAACAAGCTGTGCTCGGCGTCGGGCGCGAACGTGACGAGGACGTCCACGTCGCTCTCCGGCCGGAAGTCCTCCCGCAAGACGGACCCGAACAGGGAGAACTCGACGATCCGCCAACGGCGACAAAACGCCTCGATCTTCTTCCGCGATGCTTGGCAATGAATGGTCACAGCCGGCTCCGTCAGACGCGCATGACGCCTGCAATTCTAAGTCACGGGAACACCCGATTCAAGGCGGTTCCAGCCGACCTGGGAGACTGAGTCGGGCTTACCGTGTTGAAGAACCGAGTAAGACATACAAGAGAGATTCTTCGCTTCGCTCAGAATGACAGCGTGTGGCCATCCGCAAGGGTTGTCATCCTGAGCCCTTCGGCTTCGCTCAGGACAGGCTCAGCGAAGGATCTCGCTTTTCAACAAAGCGAGTCGGCCTCACCCCTTCTGTTCCGCGCGGATCTGCTCGATCAGGTCAGCGTGGTCCTTGTACCACGCGATGAACTTCGGCACGCCGACGTCGATGGGCGTCGCCGGATCGTATCCGAGCTTCGCCCGCGCGCGGTCGATGTCGGCGTAGGTCGCGGGCACGTCGCCCGGCTGCATCGGCAGCATCTCCTTCTCGGCCTCGACCCCCAGCTCCTGCTCCATCAGGCCGATGAGGTGCATCAGGTCCTCGGACTCGTGGTTGCCGAGGTTGAAGATCTCGTACGGGTCGAGCCCGTCGACCTGCATCGCGGCGACGACGCCCGACACGATGTCGTCGACGTACGTGAAGTCGCGCTGCATCTTCCCGTGGTTGAAGACCTGGATCGGCTGGCCCTGGCTCATCGCCTCGGTGAAAAGCCACATCGCCATGTCCGGCCGGCCCCACGGGCCGTAGACGGTGAAGAACCGCAGCCCGATCGTCTGCAGGCCGAACAGATGCGTGTAGACGTGGGCCATCAGCTCGTTCGCCTTCTTCGTCGCCGCGTACAAGCTGATGGGATGATCGACGGACTGGGACTCGCTGAACGGCAGCTCCTTGTTGCCGCCGTAGACGCTCGAGCTTGATGCGTAGACGAGCCGCGGAATCTCCTTGTGGCGGCAGATCTCGAGAATGTTGAGCGTCGCCAGCAGGTTCGACCGCTCGTAGACGAACGGATGCGTGAGCGAGTAGCGCACGCCCGCCTGCGCGGCGAGGTGGCAGACGACGTCGGGCCGGTGGGCGTCGACGACGCCGCTGAGCACGTCCAGCTCCGCCAGGTCGGCCTCGACGGGCGTGAAGCCGTCGAGCTTCCCAAGCTCGGCATGCCGCGCCCGCTTCAGCACGACGGGATAGTAGTCGTTCAGGTTGTCGTAGCCGACGACCGTATGGCCGTCGCCGAGCAGCTTCTTCGCGACGTGAAACCCGATGAATCCGGCCGTGCCGGTGACGAGGTATGTTGCCACGAGTCGCTCCTTGCCTTGTCTGCAGTTGCGGGAACGCCGAATCCGCCTGATCATTCTACCGGCCGGGCGGGGGCGAGTTCAACCGCGCTCCCACAGCGGCATCCGGCCGGCAGATAAACACCGTAGTCAAAGTTGTTCGTCCGGGATTCGAGGGTTATAATTGACGTACGAGGAATTTTGCGACTTGGTATTTGCGCCGTCAGCAGCCGCTGCATGGATTGCGGGCAGGAGGGCAGGATGATCGATCTGACCGGAATGGACGTTCTGATGGTCATCGCCAGCAGCGATTTCCGCGACGAGGAGTACCGGGAGCCGGCGCAAGCGCTCGCCCACGTGATGGCGGGCGTCGTCGTCGCGTGCTCCGCGAAGAAGCCCTCGACGGGCATGCTCGGCCTCCGCGTCGAGCCCGATATCTCGCTCTCCGAGGTCGACGTGTCGAAATACGCCGCCATCGTCTTCGTCGGCGGCAGCGGCGCGAGCGAGTATTTCGACGACGCAACGGCCCACAAGATCGCCCGCGACGCGGTCGATCAGGACAAGCTGCTCGCGGCGATCTGCATCGCGCCCTCGACGCTCGCCAACGCCGGGATCCTCAAGGGCAAGAAGGCGACGTGCTTCGAGTCCGAGAAGGAAAACCTCAAAGCCAAGGGCGCGAAAGTCGTCAAGGAAAACGTCGTCCGGGACGGCAAGATCATCACGGCCGACGGCCCGGAAAGCGCCGGCGCGTTCGCCAGGACCCTTTGCGAGGCGCTCGCGGAGGAAATGCCCGAGCAGCCGCCCGCGCACGAACTCCCCAGAGAGGGATGGCCGCACGAACGCCCCGACGAACCGTGATCCGAGCCAGCCGGATACAACGTCAGAGCCAGGCGGATCTCTACTGAGCGGGCCGCTTGCGTTTCTCGTCGGCCTGCCGATCAGGTTCCTGGAGATGAGTCAACTTGTCGGTCGACAAGTTCCGGACGTATAGTGGCTTGTCCGAGAAGTACCACGCGCCGTTCTCCTCAAAACCATCATCGATGTCTACTTGGAACTTGGTCGCCCCCAGCGACAGAACTATGTAAAACATAGATGTCTGTCGCATGCCGTTCTTCTCCGATATCTTCCCGGATACCTTCACCAATGTCAGTTGCTCAAGATCGCCTTCCTTTTTCAGCATCTTCGTGAGCACATTGAATGCATACACAACATGTTGGTTCCTGTCCTCGAAGTACTTCTTCATTGCTTCGAGCTGTTCCTCGGGAATATCAAGCTTTGCGGCAAGTGCGACCGCCTTCAATCGCCTGAATGACATCCAACACTGGGAGAATTCCACGACGTCCTCATTCTTGAGCGCATTGACGAACTGCTCCCCCAGATCGCGGAACGAATCCGCCTTCGCCTCGTCTCTCGCTTCGGCAACAGCCATGCTCAGCAGACCGCTGAGCACGAGAAGTGCCGCAACCGCCGTCCTCATGATTCCCCCTCCATGCTAACCAGGTCCTATATGGCGCCCGCACAAGGGACCTCATCCGGCCGGCCCTGCGATTGCATCATAACGTCAGCGACCGGTGAAGACAAGTTCGGGCCCGTCGCCGCTCAACAGGTCGCGCCGTCTAATATCGGCAACATCGCCGCGACGCCTCGGCGCGCCCCAATCTCTTGCCCGATAGGAAGATAAGGCCCGCCCCACGCTTTTTCGCTTTCTCCCGCCTTTTTCCTCAAGGGAACTATCCCGAGCCGATAACCACACCGGACAAACAAGTCATCAACTCGGCCGGAACACGATTCGCTGCACACAACGTCTTCCGCGGTCCGGCGGCACCGCCACCAAGCCGCCCCTTCTCCTCCCGTGAAATCGCCCGCCTGATAGGCGGGCGGTTTCATGTCCTAACCCACCGGCCTAATCGAGCTGTTCGAGGATCAACTGCGCAACCTTGCGGCCGCTGAGAAGCATCCCGCCGAAGACGGGCCCCATCCGCGGCGCGCCGAAGATGGCGTTGCAGCTCATGCCCGCGGCAAACACGCCCGGGCAAATCTCCCGCGTGTTCTCGACCGTCATCCGCTCGCCGACCTCGGCGTCCATCGGCCGCTCGCCCATGATCTTCCCCGTCTCGGTGTTGAGCCCGAGCCCGCCCTTGTTCTGAATGACCGACGCGATCTCCGCCGGATGCCCCGACCCGTCGATGATGAACTTCGCCCGGATCGTCAACGGATCGACGTGCAGGTTCACGAGCCCGACGGGCGTCCAGTTCAGCACGAGCCCCGTGACGCGGCCGCCCGTGATCATCACGTCGACGGCACTGATGCAGTTGAAGATTCGCGCTCCGGCCTGGCAGGCCTTCGAGCAAATCGTCGAGACGGCCTCGACCGAATCGGTCGTGTGGTATCCCTCGTCGGCCGGGCGGCTCGTGACACCGAGTTCGTCGAGGACGTCCTTGCCCTCATCCTGAACGACGATCTCGTTGAACATCATCCCGCCGCCCCACATGCCGCCGCCGGGCGCGAGCTTGCGCTCGAACACCGCAACGTTCTTTCCCGCCGCCCCCAGGTAGTAGGCGGCCGTCATGCCCGCGGGCCCCGCGCCGACAATGGCGACGTCCAGCTCCAGGCTCTCGAGCAGCTTGGCATAGAAGCGGTCAATGATCGCCTTCGAAATCTTAATGTCGTCGAGCGGCATCTGTACCTCCTTCAAGTGTGGATCGAGCGGCCGAGTCGCCGAATTATAGAACCTTTCGGTAGGAATTCAAGCGGCCGCGGTGTGTGGAGTCGATACTCCAAACTCGGGGAATCTCCGTCCGGCGCTGGACGGGGACCGGTCAGGGGACATGTGCCGGAAGCCCCTTCCGCCTTCGGCGGAAGGGGATCGGTACGTGTCCCAGACCCCGGGTGTGTGCGCGGGAGAACGTGACTCAGGCGAGCAGTTCCTCGTAGATCTCGACGAGCCGCCGCGAGCAGGCCTCGGTGTCGAACAGGCGACGGACGCGTTCCTGCGCCGCGCCGCCGGTTCTCAGAACGTGAAGGACGTTCATCTCACGCCCCCTTCCGCCGGGCGACACGCTCGTACATCGCCTCGTGGCGGCGCACGGTGACGGGCATCGCGTATTCGTTGACGGCGATCTCTCGCGCCGACCCGCCCAGACGCGCCCGCATCTCGTCGGACCGGGCCAGCTTGATCAGCCGGTCGGCGAGTTCCGCGGGCCGGTCGGGCTCGAAGAGGAACCCCGTCTCGTCCTCGCGCACCAGCTCGGGGTTGCCGCCGACCCGCGACGCGACAAGCGGCCGCCCGGCCGCCATCGCCTCAATCAGCGCCATCGAGTTCATCTCGCTGAACGACGGCAGCACGACGACGGACATCGCGGGCAGCAACTCGGCCACGTCGGTCCGGCGCCCCAGAAGGTGCACACGATCGGGCCGCGGCGACTCCGCCGCGAGCCGCTCGACCTTCTCGCGCTCGGGCCCGTCGCCGACCATCAGGAGCGCGGCATCGGGCACGGCCGCAAGAAGCGGAGGCAGCGCCGCGAAAAGCGCATCGAGGTTTTTGACCGGGTCCAGGCGCCCGACGAACCCGACCACGAACGCGTCGGGCTCGACCCTGATCCGCCGGCGCGCGGCCGCCGAGTCACCCGGGCTGAACCGCTCGGTGTCGACGCCGTTCGGCACCAACTCGATCCGTTCGAGCCGCTGCCCCGTAAGGTCCGCCACGGTCTGCCGCCCTCGCCCGCTCACGGCGTAGAGCTGATTGGTCGCAGGCCCCAGGAGCCGCATGGCGGCACGGAACCGCGCCTTGTCCCGAAGAAAGGCAAGATCGCCGTGCTCGCCGTAGACGACGGCCGTCCGCGTCAGCCGGGCCGCAAAGACCAGGTACAGATACGTGCCGAAGCTGCCCGTGTGCACCACGTCGACCTTTTCTCTGACGAACAACCGGAGGAAGCGGAACGGCAGCGCCGGCGAGATCCCGGGGCGTTTCCGAACAATATGAATCGGCGGCTTCGGCTCCTTGAGCGCCTCGGCCAGCTCGGCGTCATCCGGATCGAGGCAGCAGATGCTGTGGTGAAAACGGTCGCGGTCGCTCGCGTTGATCAGATTGACGACCTGCGTCTCGAGGCCGCCGGTCCGGAGGTCGAACAGAACGTGCATGACGTGCAGCGGAGCCAATGCCCTCTCCTCCATGCTGCCCCCGGCCCGATCATCGCGCGAATGGCACAGCAATCTTACAGTGCTCCGGCGCGCCGTTCAAATCAATTCGAGCGCCGGCCTTCCCCATAGAGCTGGCGGCCGTACGTGGCGATCTCGTCGACCATGGCCTCGACGATCTCGGGATCGTAGGGCACGCCGTGGCTCGGCGCGGCGACGTACCCGCCGCCCCCGGCCATCTCGTCGATGCGCCGGCGGACCTCGGCGCGGACCTCGTCTGTCGTGACGCCCGGCCGGTCGAGCACGAACTGGCTGTCGATCCCTCCGCAGAACGCGATGCGGCCGCCGAATTCCTGCTTCAGCGCGGCCAGGTCGTTACACGGCTGGCACGGATTCCAGGTGTCGGCGCCCATCTCGACCATGTCGCCGAAGACCGCCTCGATCTTGCCGCACGAATGCTGATTGATGAGGATGTCGCGAGCCCTCATGCAGTCGTAGATGCGCTTCGTGTGCCGGCCGATCGTCGCCCGCCAGATGTCCGGCGGCATGAAGAGATTGTGCTGCGTGCCCCAGTCGTCCCCGTACCAGACGAGATCGAGGTCGGCCTCGTCGTCGAACCGCTCGATGAGCTTGATCTTGTAGTCGGCGACGGCGGCGACCAGTTCCGCCATCAGCGCGGTCTCGGTTATGTAGGCCATGAGCGCGTTGTCCATGCCGAGCAGGAGGTATGATCGCTCGAACAGGCCGAACTCGATGAACGCCGCGATGAGATGCTCGTCCCGGTCGATCTCGTCGGTCTTAATGCTCGACCAGTCGAGTGCGTCGACGTCGGGGATGGTGACCTGCTCGCGCCAGCGAGCGAGGTCGGTGACGGTGTGGCCGTCGTGGGCGGGATACGTGCCGCCGTGCGCGTCCTCTTCGAGGTCCCACCGCACGCCCCACGAGTCGAGCCCCGCCTGACCGGGCCGCTCGACGACGGGCGGGCCGATCATGATCTGGGACTCCATCCCGTACGGGACCCACTCGGGATTCTCGTGATGAATAACGCGGAGCAGGTTTTCTTTCGCGGTCAGCGGCATCCGGTTCGCTCCTGTGTCAGTGGGCCTCGGCGAACGGGATTATATCGTCGGCGAACGAAGTTGTCACGACGCTCCGCTCGCCCACGGCCGCGCATCGGGGCCGTCGCCGACCACGGGCAGGCAGGACAGCCGCAGTCGAGCGCAGCCCATCGGGATCATCGTGACGGTCTCGACCGGCGCGTCGCACGCGATCGGGCCCATCTGGAGCGGCGGGACCGTCAGATCTTCGCCGAGCCGCCATTCGGCGATGCGCTTCGCCGGCACGTTGATCTCGACCGGCGCGGCCTCGGGCGTCCACGGCTGACCGGCCGCGATGCCCTTCTCGGTCACGTCGAAGCAATCGGCCGGATCACCGTCAACGACGAGCCCGTAGTTCCACGGCGACGTGGGAAACACCTCCCATTCAGGCCACTCCTCCGTTCCGCCGTTCGCCTTCCATTCCTCATCGATCCTGACCGAGTAGCTCAGCGGCCCACGGTCGACGGTGACCGAGCCCATCCGCGGCCAGGTCGTCAGCGAGACCGTCATCGGCATCGCGATCTCGACCCTGTCGCCGCCCGTCCATTCGCGTTCGATGCGGACATAGCCGCCCGGCTCGGCGGCCACGTCGACGGCCTCGCCGTTGATCGTCACGCCGAACCCTTCGCACCAGCGCGGCACGCGGAGGTAGAGCGGGAACTCGGCCGGGGCCGCCGAACCGATGGTGAGCGAGGCGCTGCCGCGGAACGGATAGTCCGTCTCCTCGGTCAGCGTCACCTCGGCGCCCCGCCCGACCGTCGCGGTCACCTCCGATGCGCCGTAGAGCCACGCGGCCAGGCCGCCGTCGGCCGTCGCCTGCCACAGGTTCTGCACGTACCACGGCCAGCCCATCGCGACATTGTGCTGGCAGCATCGGTAGATCTCGTGCGGCGAATACGAAAGCTGCTGGCCCTTGTTGTTGTGGTCGTGCACGCCGCTCGCGTCGAGCTGGACCTGGTTCGACGCGGTCAGGTAGTGCAGGCCCCGGAGGTCGGGCATCTGCGATGCGGGGAAGTGGTTGAGCATCACGTCCTCGCACCGGTCGGCGTAGAGGCCGTTCCCGGTGATGCGTCCGAGCAGATAGAAGTTCTTGGCGAACTCGATGATCGCGCACGTCTCGATGGCCTGGCGCGGATCGACCTTGCCGGGCCGGATGCGTTCATCGGCGCCGAACGCGCCGCGCGGCTGTTGGCCCCACGTCGCCATGTGCTGCGCGTACCAGTATTCGGTCTGCGCGAGATGCCAGTCGCGCCCCGACTGCGCGGAGAAGAGGCCGGGATAAGCGAACTGCTGCGTGAAGTGCACGACGTGGTCGTGGATCCACTCGGTCTTCGGCGGCTGGATGTGCCGGAAGAACCGGCCGGCGAGATCGAGGAGCCACGCGTCGCCGGTGCGGCTGTAGAGCCAGTGGATGTGGGGGATCATATCGCCGGCTCGAACGGCCTGGATGGCCACGAACCAACTGTCGAAGAACTCGCCGAAGCGGTCGTCCCGGCATTCGGGCGGGATGAAGTGCTGCTCGGGCAGGTCGCGGCAGAACTCGAAGAACGCCGTCATCAGGGGAATGACGCGCTCGTCGCCGGTCGCTTCGTGGTGGAGGATGAGCGCGTCGAGCGCGATCATGTGCGGCCAGAGGTCGGGCACGGCGAGCGTGCCGTCCTTGCTCCGGACCTCGCGGCAGCAGGCCGGGCCGAAATAGCCGTCGTCCCGCCGGCTCGCGAGCACGGCCTCGATCCAGCGGTCGGCGAGCTTGCGGCAGCGTTCATCGCCGGTCAGCGCGGCCAGCGGGTAGAGGCCGCGCAGCCAGTAGGGCTGCTCCTCCCAGCCCTGGCCGCTCCCGCCGAACCAGCCGTTGTCATCGGCGAGAAAGTGGCTCAGCTCGGGTAACCGGCCGACCATCCCGTCGACCATCAGGTCGAGCTGGTGCCGGAACCAGCCCCGCGCCCGCACGCTCCCGAGCGGGAGCTTGACCAGCGGGCCCGGCGCGAGCGGCTCGCGAGAGCCGACGTAGCTCGAATCTACCGCTCCCGAACCGGGCGTCGAAACCACCGCTACGTTCATCGCTTCTCCTTTGCGCTGTCGCCTCGCCCCGGTCGGTATTCCGGGCCCGACATTCTAGCATGGCGGCCCGCCGATGAAAGAGGCAACTCCGCGAATCGAGTCGATACTCCGAACTCGGGGGATTTCGGCGCGGTTGCTGCGCGCGGTGTCGGGCGGCATGCCCCCCGTGGCACGGCCATCTTGGCCGTGCGTCGCACGCCCATCCTGGGCGTGCATCCACGGGCAGGATGCCCGTGGGACACACGGGCGAGACGCCCGTGCCACGAGAAACAGGCGCCCGCCCGTTCCCGCACCCCGAGATCAGAATACCAACACCCGCGAATCTCGCCGACCTCTCAAGATTCGTGACGAGAAATCCGCCCACAACGCCGCCGCCCACAGTATAATGCCGCAATCGGGGCGACCAGCACCCGGGCCGGCGCCCGAGTCGAGCGAAGCACAACGGGATCCTCTTGGGTTTGCACCATGAGCTACTCCGACGCCGTGTTTGAGCCGCTTGAACCCCGGCTGCTCCTCGCCGCCGACTGGACCCTGATGGTCTACGTCGCCGCCGACAACGATCTCGAAGGCGCCGCCATCGACGACATCAACGAGATGGAGGTCGTCGGCTCGACGGCCGACGTCAACGTCGTCGTGCAGATCGACCGCACCCCCGGCCACGACGCCTCGAACGGCGACTGGACGAACACCCGCCGCGGCCTCATCACCCAAGACGGCAACACGAACACCATCAACAGCACGCTCGCCGGGGTCGGCGAAGTCAACATGGGCGCCGCCAACAATCTCCGCGACTTTATCAACTGGGGCGTCGCGAACTACGAGGCGGACCGCTACGGCCTTGTTCTGTGGGACCACGGCGGCGGCACAAGCGGCGTCTGCTGGGACGACACGAGCGGCGACCACCTGAGCGTCGCGGAGGTCGGCCTGGCGCTCGCCGGCGCCGGGGTCGAGTTCGACCTCATCGGATTCGATGCCTGCCTCATGGCGATGGCCGAGGCCGCGCACGAGATCCAGGCCTGGGGCGACGTGATGGTCGCGTCGGAGCAGACCGAACCGTGGGACGGCTGGTCGTACGACACATTCCTCGCCGACCTCGTCGGAACGCCCGGCCAGTCGGCGGCGACGCTCGCCGGGTCGATCGTCACACGATACGCGCAGTCCTATGGCGGCGCCGAGACGCTCAGCGCCGTCGACCTGACCGCCGTCGGCGCGTTGTCGACCCAGCTCGACACGCTCGCGGGCGCCGTCATCACCGAAGACACCGACTGGGGCGTCGTCGGATCGGCTCGAAACAGCGCCGGCTACTTCACCGACTCGGACTTCCGCGACCTCGGCACGTTCCTCGAGGAGGTCTCGGCCAACGCGGCGAACGCCGCGATCCGGGCCGCGGCCGCCGACGCCGAAACCGCCTACGCCACGGCCGTCCTTGCCAACCACAGCGGCCCCGGCGAGGGAGCGACCGGCCTGTCGGTCTATCTGCCCGCGCAGGGCGGCTCCGTCTCCGGCGCATACACCGGCGCGAACTTCGCCTTCGCCGCCGACACACAGTGGGACGAGTTCCTCCGCGCCTTCACCGGCAGCGAAAGTGGCGGCGGAACCGACACCGACGGAACGATCGCCGACGCGACGCCGCTCGGCGCGCCGTCCGCGAACGTCAACGCGAACGTCGGGCTCGACGGCAGTGAGGACGTTGGCGGAATCGACGTCGACTTCTACGCCGTGTCCGTCGCCGGCGGCCAGACCGTCGGCTTCGACATCGACGCGAGAGAGAGCGGCGGCTCGCTCGACTCCATCCTCCGGCTGTTCGATGCCGGCGGCGCCCAGCTCGCCATCAACGACGATGCCCACGACCCCGACACGAACGTCAGCTCGTACGACTCGTACATCGAATACACGTTCAGCAAGACCGAGACCGTCACCATCGCCGTCAGCGGCTACAACAACACGAGCTACGATCCGTGGACAGCGGGCAGCGGCTATGCCGGCAGCACCGGATCCTACCGGCTGCGGGTCCGGAGCGTCGGCGACACGACCGACCTGAACGGAACGATCGGCGCGGCCACCCGGCTGGGGACCGCGCCCGCGATCTTCGCCGCCGAGATCGGCGACGAGCCGAACGGCGCCCGTGATGTCGACTTCTACGCCCTCGACGTCGAGAGCAACCAGGAGCTGACCCTCCGCGTCGACTCCGACGGCAGCGGGCTTGACGGCTACCTCCGGCTCTTCGACGACGACGGCACGCAGCTCGCCCGGAACGACGACGCGAGCGGCCTCGACCCCGAGATCCAATACGACTTCACCGCGCTCGGGTCCGGCACGTATTACGTCGGGGTCTCGGGCGCGCCGAACTCGGCCTACGATCCCTTCGCCGCCGATAGCGGGGCCGCCGGTTCGACCGGCACGTATTGGATCACCGTCATCGGGTCGAGCGTCGATCTGGACTTCGACGGCACGATCCCACGGGCGACCGACGCGGGGGCGCTGGGCGCGAGCCTGCGCGGCGCCGTCGGCGATGAGCCCGCGGGCGCGCTCGACGTCGACTTTTACGCCGTCGATGTCGCAGCCGGCCAGCGGATCGGGTTCGACATCGACGCGGTCGAATCGGGATGGGACCTCGACGCCCACCTCCGCCTGTTCGACGCGGCCGGCAACGAACTCGCCGCATCCGATGACGCGACCGACCCCGACTCGGGCCTGTCGAACACCGACCCATACATCGTGCACACGTTCGGCACGGCCGGGACCTACTACGCGGCCGTGAGCGGCGCTCCCAACCACGTCTACGACCCGTTCGTCGAGGTCTCCGGCGCCAGCGGCGACCTCGGCGACTACCGGCTCCGCATCCGGAGCGTCGGCTCCGCCACCGACAGCAACGGCACCCTGGCGACCGCGACGCCGCTCGCCGGTCCGGGCACCGTCTCGGCCGGGATCGGCGACGAGCCCGCGAACGGACTCGACGTCGACCTCTACGCGATCGACGTGTCCGCCGGCGCGACGGTTGGCTTCGACGTCGACGCCGACGAGGACGGCTCGCCGCTCGATTCCGTTCTCCGGCTGTTCGACGACACGGGCGCCGAGCTGGCATACAGCGACGACGCGACCGACCCCGACTCGGGGACGTGGTCGTTCGACTCGTATATCAGCCACGAGTTCACGACGGGCGGGACCTACTACATCGGCGTCAGCGGTTACCGCAACACGATCTACGATCCGCACACGATCCTGAGCGGACGGGCGGGCAGCACGGGCGCCTACGACCTGACCGTGACCGTCGACGTACACGGGGCCGACCTCGCGGCCGACATCGCGGTCGCCATCCGGGAGGCGAAGCTGCCGCAGACCGTCGTCCCCGGCCACCGGAAGCAGGGCGTCATCAAGAAGGTGCCCGTTGTCATCACCAACCGGGGCGACCGCACCGCGACCGGCACCGTCAGGATCACCGTCTATGCCTCCGAGGACGACACGCTCGACCGCGCCCCGGACACGGCGCTCGGGACGATCGACATGACGGTGCGCCTCAAGCCGGGCAAGTCGAAGACGTTCAAGCTCAAAAAACTCGCCGTGCCCGACCTCGGCGCCATTGACTGTCATCTGATCGTCGACGCGCAGGTCGGCGCCGGCATCACCGACATGAACGCCGCCAACAACACAGCGGCGAGCAGCTCGGTCGTCCGCTGGGAGGAGCCGAGGCGCGACCTTGTCGGCGCCGTGCGGATGACGGGGCTCCCGCAGTGGGTCCGAAACGGCGACGCCACGAACGGCGTCCTCCGGAAGGTGCCCGTCGTCGTGACGAACGGCGGCAACCTCGGCGTCGAGGGCACGATCATCATCAACATCTACGCCTCTTCGGACGAGACCCTCGATACCGGAACCGACACGAAGCTCGGCGGCGTCAGCGTGACGGTCAAGTTGAAGGCCGGCGCGTCGAAGGTCTTCAAGCTGCCCGACCTGCTCGTGCCGGTGCTGCCCGCGGGCGACTACTTCCTGGTGATCGAGGTCGACGCGGACGACGCCGTCGCCGAGTCGAACGAGCGGAACAACACCGCCGCCGGCGCCCGCACCATCGAGTGGCGCGCGTAGACCGGGTTCGCCCGTCATCGCGACCCCAATCGCGATCGACGGTCCGGCCGGTCGATGTTCTGACGACCGGTTCCCGAGTCATCACTCTCCCGATTCCCTGGGTGGAATGAGCCGTGCCGAGTCGATAGCAGAGCCTCGCGCGGCTTGCAGAACAGCATCCGTGTTTCAGGCGGGAGCGCCATCTTCTCGCGCTTGACACGCGGCCGCTGCCGCGGTAGGGTTGTACTCATAATGAGTACAAGCAAGGCCCGTCGAATCGGACGGGGGTTGTTCGGGCGGACACGGTTTGCGATCCTGATCCTCCTGTTCAAGCGGCCGCGGGAATCGCTCTACCTTCGAGAGCTGGCCCGGATCGTCGGGACCGGCCTCGGGGCCGTTCAGCGCGAGTTGCGCCACCTTGAACGGATCGGCGTCGTGCGCCGAATGCCGGCCAATCGGCGCGTGTACTATACCGCCAACGAGCGAAGTCCGGCCTATCGCCAACTCTCGGCCCTCATCCGCAAGCTCACGAGTTGGCCTCGGCCGTTCCATCGTCCTCGCCAGTCGCCAAAGGACTGTACTCATAATGAGTACAACCCCGCCCGGCAGGCCCGGGGTTGGGTCGTCCGCCTGAAGAC
>CAYLQD010000050.1:15688-24902 GCA_964385685.1 uncultured Planctomycetota bacterium
ATAATGAGTACAACCCCGCCCGGCAGGCCCGGGGTTGGGTCGTCCGCCTGAAGACTGGGCGCCGCCGACAACGGGAAGCCCGCCATCATCTGCAAGCTCGTTGAGGTGCCCCTCCCGCAGTCATCCTGACATCCGCCGCAGCCGCGGAGGAGCTGTACTCATAATGAGTACAACCCCGCCCGGCAGGCCCGGGGTTGGGTCGTCCGCCTGAAGACCGGGTGGCGCCGCAACGGGGGTGCCCGCACTCGGCCGCAACCTTGCGAGTTGACCTCGGCCGTTCGGTCGTCCCTGCCAGCCGCCAAAGGACTGTACTCATAATGAGTACAACCCCGCCCGGCAAGCCCCGGGTTGGGTCGTCCGCCTGAAGACCGGGCGGCGCCGCAACGGGGACGCCCGCACTCGGGCGCAACCTTGCGAGTTGACCTCGGCCGTTCCATCGTCCTCGCCGCAGCCGCGAAGGAACTGTACTCATAATGAGTACAACCCCGCCCGGCAGGCCCGGGGTTGGGTCGTCCGCCTGAAGACCGGGCGGCGCCGCAACGGGGATGCCCGCATTCGGCCGCAACCTTGCGAGTTGACCTCGACCCGGCCCTCCCGCGGTTCGCCGCGGAGGCAAGAGGCCTGTACTCATAATGAGTACAACCCTGTCCGGCAAGCTCGGGCCGAGTCGGCCGCCTGGGCGGAGGGTGACCCGCGCCGGAAGGCGCCCCCGTTCCTCCGCAGCCGCGGAGGCAAGAGGCCTGTACTCATAATGAGTACAACCCCACTCGGCAAGCCCCGGGTTGGGTCGTCCGCCTGAAGACCGAGCGGCGCCGACACGGGCATGCCCGCCATCATCTGCAAGCTTGGGAGCGACCCCTGGCGCAGTCACCCTGACATCCGCCGGAGCCGCGAGGGGGCTGTACTCATAATGAGTACAACCCCGCCCGGCAGGCCCGGCCGAGTTGACCGCCTGACAGCGGGGCGGCGCCGCAACGGGGGTGCCCGCACTCGTCCGCAACCTTGCGAGTTGACCTCGGCCGTTCGGTCGTCCCTGCCAGCCGCCAAAGGACTGTACTCATCATGAGTACAACCCCAGCCCGGCGAGCCCGGGCCGAGTCGTCGGTCTGGGCGGAGGGAGCCCCGTAATGGGAAGCGCCCCCGTTCCCTCGTCCTCGGCGGCCGCGGAGGATGTGTACTCATCATGAGTACAACCCCGCCCGACCAACTCGCTGGGAGGGCCCCGCTCCGTCGGGGCCGCCCTGGTGACTGCGGCTGCGTTGCCCGTGTCCAGCGTATCGGCTCTGGTCCGGCAATTCGATTGTCGTGGTGCCGCCCGTGGTGTAGAATGCAACTCAGTCGCATTCCCCTCGGCCACCCTGCGGCGACGTGCAATGAGTTCCGAGAAGGACTTTCAAAAGCGGCTGTCGGCCCTCAATCGGGAGCCGCTGCCGGGTCAGCCGCCGGACGCGCCCGACGTGGCCGAACTCCGCCGCAAGCTCAGAAAGAAGCGTGAGCCGGCGGCCGCGCCGCCAGAGCCGGCGGCCGCGCCGCCCGAGCCGCCGAAGTCCGCCGCCGAGAAGCCGGCGCCCGATCCGATCCTCTACCGCCGCGACCTGCCATCGGCGCAGCCAAAGCCCTACCGCCCACTCGGCGGGGCGCCCGTCGACCTGATGAGCGCCGTCACCGGCGACGAGGTCCGTGGGCCGCTCGGCGGCACGGCGTTCGTCATCCCGACCGACGTCCGCGAGCTGAGCGACGAGGCCGGCGCCCTGTCCGACGCGTTCGGGCAGAGAATGCAAGACCCGGGATCGAGCGCACGGCAATGGATTGCGGGGCGATGCGAACTTGCCGAGGCCGCCCCGGATGACGTCGTCTTCTTCGACCTCGAGACGACGGGCCTCGGGAGCAGCCCGCTTTTTCTCATCGGCGCGATGGGCTGGGAGGCCGGCCGGCTCGTCGTGCGGCAGTATTTCGCGCGGACCTACGCGGAGGAGCGGGCCGTCATCGGCCTCTTCCTTCGGAGCTTCGAGGGCAAGCGGCTGCTCGTTTCGTTCAACGGCAAGAGCTTCGACCTGCCGTATGTGCGCGTGCGGTCGGCGGCGACGGGCGTGCCCTTCCATCTCGACCCGCCGCATTTCGACCTGCTGCACGTCTCGCGCCGCATCTGGCGCGGCCGCGTGCCCGACTGCAAACTCCAGACGCTCGAGCGCCTCATCTGCGGACGGACGCGATACGGCGACATCCCGGGCGCCGAGATCCCGCGCGCCTACCACGACTTCGTGCGGACCGGCAACGCGCGCGAGATGGTCGAGTGCCTCAAGCACAACATGCTCGACCTCGTCACCCTCGCCGACCTGATGGTCCGCCTGCCGGCACCGGGGGCGCAGGCATAGCTTCACGGCAGGGGATGCGGGAACTTGGCGGCGGCTACTTCGCCAGGTAACTTGCCTTGAAATCGGCGATCAGCTTGCGGAGCGTGGCGCAGTGCGCCAGGTCGGTCGTCTGCTTCGCCTTCATCGACACGACGAGCATCCGGTGCAGGAGCGTCACCTCGCGGACGTACTTCGCGTGCGCGGCTCTGTCGGTCTCCGGGGCCGGCTTCACGCGCTGCGCCATGAAGTACGACGTGATGATCTCCGACAGCCCGTCGGCGTGGGCCTCCTTGTTGTTCACCCAGCGGACGAGCTGATTCGGGTTCGGTTTCTCCGCCTGGCCGAGTTCCTCGATCTGCCGCATTGATTTCTCGATGGTGGTCACGTGCTCGAGCATCTGCGTAAAGCGTGCGCCGTCGCCGTAGATACCGCACGGGATCTGGCAATGCGCCCACGCGAGCCCGCCGCCGATCAAGAGCGCGATCCCCGCGATGAGCGCGCCCACTTTCCTGTTCATGATATGCTCCCTTCGTGCGCCTCCCCCGGCCATTGGATGAGCCACGACGAGTATAGCGCGGCCCCCGGCGCCGCACAAGCGAGCCGACACCCGTTACGTGGGCGAAGAACGGGGACTGCCACTCGCTGCCTGGCGAGCTGTTAAGAAAGTGCCTTCTTGAGCCTGAAAGGCTCGAATTCGTCAGCCCAGGGCGAAGCCCTGGGAAGTGGGGGTGAGGAGGGAAAGCCCTGAAGGGGCGATAGAGGCTCTGTGACGCCCTTACAGGGCTTGGCTCATGCGCATCTGCTACCCAGGGCTTCGCCCTGGGCTGGTGAATAGCGCCCCTTCGGGGCAAGAAACAGACTTTTCCAGCAGCCCCGCTGCCCCACTTTCCGCCAAACACCCCACGGCGAGGGTATCGGCGCGGCACAAGCTGTCCCGTTTCGCTGGCCGGCGGTTCGGAGTAGAATAGACGGGCGATTTCCTCCGGAGACCGACGCGTGGACGTCGACGGCTTCCTGAACGACGTGCGCTCATCGCCCGAGTATGCCGGGCAGGCGGTCTTCGTGCGCGACGTCGCGGCGCGGGAGTCGGCGTTCGCCGAGCCCGCCGCGCCGTTCGCCGGGCCGGTCCGCGCGATGCTTGCTGAGCGCGGGATCGAGCGGGTCTACGCGCATCAGGCCGAGGCGCTCGACGCGGCACGCGAGGGGAAGAACGTCCTGATCGCGACGGGCACGGCCTCGGGCAAGAGCGTGTGCTACGTCGTGCCCATCCTGGAGATGCTCCTGGGTGCCACGGCGCCCTGGGCAGACAAGAGTGTCTGCCCCACCACTGATGACAATCCCGCCGCGCCAGTGGGGCGGACATTCCTGTCCGCCAACGCTGAAGCTCGCCATCAGGTGGGCGGACCGCGGGCGGGACGCCCGTGCCACGGCACCGCGCTGCTGCTCTTCCCGACGAAGGCGCTCTCGCAGGATCAGTTCAAGAACTTCAACGCGGCTCTCAAGGCGGCGGGCCTCAACGATGTGCTTGCCGGCGTCTACGACGGCGACACACCCTCGTCCGTCCGGCGGAAACTCCGCGATCACGGCTCCGTCATCTTCTCGAACCCCGACATGCTCCACGCGGCGCTGATGCCCGAGCACGGGCGTTGGGCGGAGTTCCTCGCGCGGCTCCGCATCCTCGTCATCGACGAGTTGCACGTCTACAACGGCATCTTCGGGTCGAACGCTGCGAACCTCTTCCGCCGGTTCTTCCGCGTCTGCGCGCACTACGGCTCTCATCCGCAGGTCATCAGCTGCTCCGCGACGATCGGCAATCCGAAGGAGCTGGGCGAGCGCCTCATCGGCGAGGAGATGGTCCTGGTCGACGCGGACGGCAGCCCGCGGGGCAAGCGGACCTATGTCTTCTGGAACCCGCCTCGGACCCGCAAAGGCCACTGGCGCTCGCGGCGGAGCGCGAACGTCGAGGCGCACGAGTTGATGGCGATGCTCGTTCAACGGGGCGTGCCGACGATCACGTTCTCGAAGGCGAAGATGACGGCCGAGATGATCCACCGCTACGTGACGGAGAAGCTGCGCGAGATCGCGCCGCAACTTGCGAAGAAGGTCTCGCCCTACCGCGGCGGATACCGGCCTGAGGAGCGGCGCGAGATCGAGCGGCGGCTCTTCAGCGGCGAGCTGCTCGGCGTCAGCACGACGCGGGCGCTCGAGCTGGGCATCGACGTCGGCGGGCTCGACGCGAGCATCATCGTCGGCTATCCAGGGACGCTCGCGTCGTTCTTCCAGCAGTCGGGCCGGGCCGGGCGGCAGGACCGCGACGCGCTCGTCGTGCTCGTCGGCCTCGACACCGCCGTCAACCAGTACGTGATGACCGAGCCGGAATACATCTTCGGCCGGCCGGTCGAGCAGGGCGTGATCGATCCCGACAACCCGTTCGTCGTGACCGGGCACCTCCGCTGCGTCACCCACGAGCTGCCGCTCGCCGACGCCGAGACGGGGCTCTTCGGGCCCTACGCGGAACTCGTGCTCAAGGTGCTCGAGGAGAACATGAAGGTCTCGCACATCGACAACGCGTGGTACCACGCCGCGCCGGAGACGCCGCAGCACGAGGTCTCGCTGCGCGACACCGCCGACGCGAACGTGCTCATCCAGGATGTCGACACGGGCGCCGTGCTCGGCGAGGTCAACAAGTTCGACGCGCCCCCCATCCTCCACAAGGGCGCGATCTACATGCACCTCGGCGACACGTACGAGGTGCTCGAACTCGACCTCGGCCGCAACCTCGCGACGGTCAAGAAGGTCATCGTGGATTACTACACGCAGCCGCTCGGCGGGACGGACATCCACCACGTCGACGAGCGGTTGCGCGAAAAGCCGTTCGGCACGGGCACGCTCTACTGGGGCGAGGTCACCGCGTACTTCAACACCGGCGCCTACGAACGGATCCACTTCTACTCGCTCGACGCGCTCTCGATCCATCCCGTCGAGCTGCCGACGCAGGTGCTCGAGACGATGGCGTTCTGGATCGTCCCGCCGGAGGACCTGATGGAGACGGTGCGACGGGCGGACCTCGATGCGCACGCCGGGCTCCGCGCCGTCGGCTACGCGACCCGGATGCTGCTGCCGCTCTACATCACGTGCGACACGCTCGACTTCTCGCACACGGTCGGCAGCGCCAACTCGCCGTGGAACGCGATCTTCGTCTACGAGCGCTATCCGCACGGGCTCGGCTTCACGGAGAAGGCGTACGAGTTGATGGACCGCATCCTGCCGGCGGTGTTCGAGCACGTGACGAGTTGCCCGTGCGAGGACGGCTGCCCGTGCTGCGTCGGCAAGCCGCTGCGGCAGTACGCGACGTGGAGCGTCGACCGCGGCGAGGCGAGCATCCCGAGCAAGCGGGCCGCGTTGATGATCCTCGAGGGGCTGCTTGGCGACCGCACCAACCTCGTCAATCCCGACACCGACGCGATGACGGACAGTGACGAGGGTGAGTTCATCCGGCTCGAGCAGTCGCTGCGGCGGCGGCTCGAACGGATGCGTGAGCCGCAGGTCTTTCATCCCATCGAGCCGAAGATCAAGACGCAGTATCCCGACGCGACGCCGAAGGAGGAGTTGGGCGGGGCGGACGTCACGGACCGTGCGAAGAAGCGCCGCAGCTTTCATCGCGAGCTGCGGCGGCGGATCGCGAAGAAGATCGAGACGGACCAGCTCTCGCCCTATGCCCCGCCGGCCGAGCCGCCGCCCGGAACGCACAAGCCCCGCCACACCCGCCGGCCCGACGATTTCGCCGGCAAGCCGGATACGAGCGGGGAGGCTGTGACTGACGGCACACCCCCGAAGCCCGAACGCACAATCAAGCTCGGCGACTCGCTCGCCGCCCGGGCCAGGAAGTTGAGAAAGAAAACGTGAGTTCCGCGTTCCGGGTTCTGAGTTCCGAGTTTCGTCACTTGTGGCGCCGGCGTGGACATGGCTGCCCACGTTGGCCACAACGCAGGAGGGACGGATATGGCAACGTTCAAACGGTTCGAGGACATTGAGGCATGGCGGAAGGCGCGCGAACTCGCTCGCGAGATCTACAACGCATCGAAGAGCGGGCCGTTCGCCAAGGACTTCGCATTGCGCGATCAGATCCGAAAAGCTACTATTTCCGTGATGTCGAACGTCGCCGAGGGCTTCGAGCGCGGAGGGAAGAGGGAGTTCATGCAGTTCCTGTCGGTGGCAAAAGCTTCGGCCGGCGAAGTCCGGTCCCAACTCTACATCGCGCTGGACCAGAGGTACTCGGACGAGGCAACGTGCAACCGTCTGATGGAGTTGGCCGCGGAAACAGGTCGCATCATCGGCGGGCTAATGAGGTACTTGCGACAGACCCCAATGAAGGGCCAGAAGAGGAAGTAGCGGAGCCAGACAACTCGGAACCCGGAACTCGGAACCCGGAACTAATAGCATGGATGCAGGGTCGTTTCTAGGGCGTCTTAAGAACCTCGATTTCTTTCGCAGCCAACTCGCGCACGTCGAGGCGTTGTCGGAGCGGCCGCCGGTATTCAAGGACCTGCCGGGCGGGGTGCAGCCGGCGGTCGAGGCGACGCTCGCCGAACAGGGCATCGGGCGGTTCTACTCGCACCAGGCCGACGCCATCGGACACGTCCGCGACGGCCGCAACGTCGTCATCGTCACGGGCACCGCGAGCGGCAAGACGCTCTGCTACAACATTCCCATCGTCGAGGGCCTGATGGCCGCCAGCACGTCGACGGCGCTTTGCATCTACCCGACGAAGGCGCTCGCACAGGACCAACTCCGCGCGGTCGGCAAGTTCGAGTCGGCCGAGCGGGGCGTCGAGTTCATGGCCGGCACCTACGACGGCGACACGCCGACGAACCTCCGCCGCAAACTCCGCAACGGCGGGAACGTCATCCTCACGAACCCCGACATGCTGCACCAAGGCATCCTGCCGCAGCACGCGCGGTGGAACCGGTTCTTCACGCACCTGAAGTATGTCGTCATCGACGAGGTGCACGCCTACCGCGGCGTGTTCGGCTCGCACCTCGCGAACGTGCTGCGGCGGCTCGGCCGTGTCTGCCGGCACTACGGCGCGACGCCGCAGTTCATCTGCTGCTCCGCGACGATCGGCAACCCGAAGGAGCACGCGGAACGCATTGTCGGGCAGCCGATGGAGCTGGTCGATAACGACGGCGCGCCGCGCGGGCCGAAGCAGTTCGTGCTGTGGAACCCGCCGCCGCTCGAGACCGCGGCACGCGGGGTGGCCGACGAGTGGCGCGCGGGCGGCGACCGCCGCAGCCCGCTCTGGGAGGCCATCCACCTGATGACGTCGCTCGTCAAGGAGAGCGTGCAGACCATCGCGTTCGTCCGGACCCGGCTCGCGGCCGAGCTGCTCTTCAAGAACTGCCGCGACCTGCTCCGGCCGGTCTCGCGGAAGCTGGCCGAGTCGATCCACGCCTACCGCGGCGGCTACCTGCCGGAGGAGCGCCGCGCCATCGAGCGGAAGCTCGTCAGCAAGGAGATCCTCGGCGTCTCGAGCACGAACGCGCTCGAGCTGGGGATCGACATCGGCAGTCTCGACGCGTGTATCCTGGTCGGCTATCCGGGCACGATCGCGAGCTTGTGGCAGCAGGCGGGCCGCGCGGGCCGCGGCGCCGACGAGTCCGTCGTCTTCCTCGTCGCGCAGAACTCGCCCATCGACCAGTACCTGATGATGCACTCGGGCTACATTTTCGCGCAGAACCCCGAGCAGGCGGTCGTCGATCCCGACAACCCGCACATCGCCGTCGGGCACGTCAAGTGCGCGGCGCACGAGTTGCCGCTCGCCGACGAGGAGGCCGCGCTCTTCGGCCCCTACGCCGACGCGATCCTCGAGCTGCTCGAAGAGGACGAGGTCGTCAAGCACATCGACGCGCACTGGTATTGGGCCAGCTCGGAATATCCCGCCGCCGGCGTCAACCTCCGCAACATCGCCGGCCCCGTCTACACGATCCAGGACTCGAGCGCGGGCGAGCGCGTCATCGGCACGATCGACGAGATCAGCGCGCTCTCGCAGCTCCACGACCACGCGGTCTACATCCACGCCGCCGACACGTACTTCGTCGAGAAGCTCGACATCGAGCAGAAGATCGCGCACGTCGAGCGGCGCGACCTCGACTACTACACGCAGTCGGTCCAGACGTCGCAGATCCGCATCGACGAGACCGAGGAGGAGTCGGCGTGGCAGGGGGCGACGCTCGGGTTCGGCGACGTGACCGTGACGACGTCGATCCCGATGTTCAAGAAGATCCGGTTCCACTCACGCGACAGTCTCGGGTTCGAGCAGCTCGAGCTGCCGCCACAGTCGCTCGAGACGGTCGCATT
Source organism: uncultured Planctomycetota bacterium (assembly GCA_964385685.1). Taxonomy (GTDB): domain Bacteria; phylum Planctomycetota; class PUPC01; order PUPC01; family PUPC01; genus CAYLQD01. The sequence goes on from CAYLQD010000050.1 coordinate 24,400, forward strand.
GTGGTTCGTGCCGCCGGAGCCGGCGGCCGAGAAGATCGTCGCGGAGGGGCTCGTTGTGGGCGAGGCCCTCGTCGGCATCGCCAACGTGCTCGTCGAGGTCGCGCCGATGTTCGTGATGTGCGACACGCAGGACATCGGGGCCGTCGTCGACTCGAACTGCCTCGGGAAGGACGCGTTGTTCCTGCACGACCGCTATCCGGGCGGGATGGGATATGCGCGGCGGTGCCTCGATCGGATGCCGGAGATTCTGCAAACCGTGTATGAGGTGGTTTGCGATTGCAGTTGCGAGGACGGGTGTCCGTCGTGCGTCGGGTCCGCGATGCCCGCGTTCGCCATGACCGACCTCGACAGCGCCGTCCGGGGCCGCATTCCGCACAAGACCGGCGCGCGCCTGCTGCTCGAAGCGCTGCTGGGAAAATGAGCGGCGTCCACAAAATGCTCTCGCACGCCCCTAGGAGCCCGTCCAAGAATTAGCTGAAACCACCATTGTGCCAAGTCCTATA
>CAYLQD010000051.1:0-24866 GCA_964385685.1 uncultured Planctomycetota bacterium
CCTAGGCCAACTCATCCCTCTGCCCTTGATGGGCGAGGGAATGGTTCGCATGTTGTCAATCCTGTTGGCTCTCGGAAGCGCCAAGGGCGGCACCGTCCTTGTGGATGAACTGGAGAACGGGTTTCATCACTCGGTTCTGCCGGACCTCTGGCGAGCCATTGACGTCGCCAGTCAGAAATATGAGTGTCAGGTTTTCGCCACAACTCACAGCCGCGAGTGTGTGTGCGCCGCTCATGATGTGTTCGCGGAAAAAGAATTGTACGACTTTCGGGTGCACCGACTTGAGCGCCGGGAGAATGAGACAAAGGCAGTTTCCTACACAAAAGAGGCCCTTGCCGCCGCTATTGAGAGCAACATGGAGATCAGATGATGGCGCATCCGGACAAGATGGAGATCCGGAAGCCAAAGATCCTTCTTGGTGAGGGCAAGGAGGAGGTCTTCTTCTTCGAGGCGCTGCTGGATAGCCTCGATATCGCGGACGTTCAGGCCGAACACTACGGGGGCAAGGCGAACCTCGGGGGCTTCCTAGCCGCGCTGAGATCGGCGCCGGGTTTTGACGCCGTGAAATCCATAGGCGTAACGCGGGACGCAGATGCTGACGCCTCAGCCGCATTCGCGAGTGTCAAGGGCGCACTGTCCACCAATGAGCTACCTGCGCCAGACGCCCCTCTCGAAGTGAGACAATGTCAAGACACCGGTATTCGTGTCAGTGTCTTCATTCTTCCAGACAGCGAGAGCGCCGGGATGCTCGAGAGTCTTTGCCTGAGTGCGATTAGCGACCGCCCGGAGATGGATTGCGTGGAGCAGTACTTCGAGTGTGTGACCGACGCATGCGGCAGAACGCCAGCGAGGATGGCCAAAGCACGCTGTCATGCATGGTTGGCAACTCACGAAGATCCGGAACTCCGGTTAGGCGAAGCCGCGCAGAGGGGATATTGGCCACTTGAGGCCCCAGCCTTCGGCGCGCTCAGGGAGTTTCTCGCGGCGCTTTAGGGCATCCGACCCGGCCCGCGAGCGCTGCGCCTTCCCCCTTCGATTAGGCATCTTCTCCAGCCGACCTTGCCTCGCGCGCTGGCCCCGCTATAATGACGAGCCCTCGCGTACACTGACAGGAGAGAGACAGCGTGGAATACGCTCAGTACGGCCGGTGCGGTCCGATTGTCTCGCGCCCCGGGTCCGGCGTCATGCGCCTTCCGTCGCGCGACACGCCCGAGCACACCAAGCAGTTCGTCGATACGGGCGAGTTGCGCGCGATGCTGCTGAGCTACAACTGGCTCAGCCCGTCGGTCGTCGACGCGATCGCCCACGGCGCCGACAAGAACCACGGAGTCCACGGCGGCACGGAGTACGGAGGCGCGGGCGGCGTTGGTGGGGCATCGTGGTCGCCATTTCAGGGTTGTTCGCTCGCGCGACAAGAAGGAGGAATCTTTGGTGAATGAAGACGAGATTCTGCGTAGGGAGATCGAGAGGGCGCGCGAGACGTTCGGGCCGAAATGTGACAAGTACGTCGGCGCAGTTACCGTAGAGGCGATCAGGGGCGCGCTCAAGCGACACGGCATTGAGACATCATCGCGCGATGTCTTCATGCAAGGTGTGCCGATAGAGGTTGACCTGCTGATCGCGCGGCAAGGCGCCGAGCCGAAGCACGCGCTGCTGTACCGGGCTCAAGACGTCGCCGTTGCTCTCGAAATCAAGAACCGCGGCTGCTACGGTGAAATGGCTCTCGAGAAGACCAGGAGGAACTTCGAGGAGATTCGGGCGCACGGCCCCCACATCCGTTGCTTGTATGTGACTTTGACGGAGCGAGAGGGCTACAAATGGGCGGCGACCGAGGAGAATCTCGGTGTTCCCGTCTACACGCTCTTCTGGCGCGCTGGCTCGAGCAAAGAACCGCGCTTCAAGTCTACCGGCGACTGGGAGACGCTACTTGCCGATCTGGAGGCCGCCCGGCGTTAGCCGTGTGACGAGCGTGGCCGAGCGGGCAGCGCACGGAGGCACGGAGCGCGGAGGCACGACGCGCTTGACGCCGGCCGAAACATGGGCTACGCTTTGATGGAGAGACTGGCCGCGTGTGGTGAGTGACCGGGGGAGCTTTCTGGGAGGATTCGATATGGCGCTCAAGGTGAGCCGTGTGGATGTGTGGGCCGCGAGTGTGAAGGACGAGCCGGGCGGGGTGGCGGCGAAGCTGACTGCCCTGCACGACGCGGGGGCGAACCTCGCGTTTGTGGTCGCCCGCCGCGCGCCCAAGAAGCCCGGGACCGGGGTCGTGTTCGCGACGCCGATCCAGGGGCCTCGCCAACTGAGGGCGGCGAAGAAGGCGAAGTTCCGGAAGACGAAGAGCCTGCAGTCGGTCCGGGTCGAGGGGCCGGACAAGCCGGGCATCGGGGCGAAGCTGGCGACGGCCCTGGCCGAGGCCGGGATCAACCTGCGGGGCATGTCGGCGGCCGCGATCGGCAAGCGGTTCGTGTGCTACTTCGCGCTCGACAAGGTGGGCGACGCGGCCAAGGCCGCCCGCATCCTGAGGAAGCAGTAGGCGCGCGAAGAGCGGCTCGACCACGGAGCTTGCCCGCCAAAGCCCACGGGGCGGCGGCGGGGACATGGAGGCACGGAGAACGACGACGCTTTCTGTGCCCTCCGTGGCTCATGCTCCCTGCTCGGGGGATTCGTCGGCTTGTCTTGCCCGTTGGGCCTTGGTAGAATGGCGCTGGGCAAGCTAAGGAGGTTCTCAATGTCTTCGCGCATGTTTACCGCGATGGTCCAACGGGAAGGCGACGGATACGTCGCGCTCTGCCCCGAACTCGACGTGGCGAGCCAGGGCGACACGGTCGAGATCGCCCGGGCCAACCTCCGCGAAGCGGTCGAGCTCTTCCTCGAGGCCGCGGGCACGCAGGAGATCCAAGAGCGGCTGCACTCGGAGGTGTACCTGACCTCGCTGGAGGTCTCGTTTGGGTAGGGTTCGGGTCCTTTCCGGCCGCGAGGTCATCGAGATCCTGCACGCACACGGGTTCGACGAGGTACGGCGTCGCGGGAGTCACGTCGTCATGCAGAAGCGGCTGCCCGATACAACCATCACGGTCCCGGTGCCGGACCACAAGGAACTCAGGATCGGCACGCTTCTCTCCATCATCAGGCAGAGCCGCCTTTCGAGACAGCTTTTCGAAGCGTGAGATCGGCGCTGAGCGGGAGTTGCTGCTCGCCGTGCCTCCGTGTCCCCGCCGCCGCCCTGCGGGCTTTGGCGGGCAAGCTCCGTGGTCGATGTTTCTTGCTTCAGTGGTCGGCGCGGGTGAGGCCGAGGGAGGCGGCGTGCCGGCGGAGTGCGTCGACCTCGGCGGGGTCCGGCCGCGTCATCAGTTCGGGGAATTCGTCGGCCCGGTAGCACGGGCGGTACTGCGCGAGCACGTTGATGGCGCATCCGGGCGCGGCCCGCGCGACGATGTCGATCACGTCGCGGCTCTTCGCGATATCGCCCGGCATGACGAGGTGGCGGACGAGCACGCCGCGTGTCGCGACGCCGCGCTCGTCGACCTCGAGCGGGCCGCCCTGGCGGAACATCTCGGCGAGCGCCGCGGCCGCGACCTCGGGATAGTCGGGCACGCCGGAATACATCTTGCCGGCCCCGGCGTCGGCGTACTTGAAGTCGGGCATGTAGATATCGACGAGGCCTTCGAGGCGCCGGAGCGTCGCGACCGACTCGTATCCCCCGCAGTTGTAGACGGTCGGCACGGCGAGCGCGTCGTTGCGGGCGAGGACGATGGCCTCGGCGACGGCGTGGGCGACGTGGGTCGGCGTGACGAAGTTGATGTTTTCGCATCCGCGTTCCGCGAGCGCGAGGGCGAGCGCGGCGATCTGATCCGGGGGCATGGCCCGGCCCGCGGTCGTGTGGCTGATGTCGGCGTTCTGGCAGAAGACGCAGTCGAGGTTGCAGCCGGAGAAGAAGATGGTTCCGCTGCCGCCGCGGCCGACGAGGACGGGCTCTTCGCCGAAGTGGGGCCCGTAGGAGGCGACGCGGGCGAGGTCGGCGATGCGGCAGGCGCCGGTCTTGCCGGCGGCGCGGTCGACGCGGCACTCGCGCGGGCAGAGGGTGCACTCGCGGATCACGGCCATTGCGGCGACTGCGTTGCAGTCGGTCAGCAATGGCTTGGCAGTTGCTTCGCAACTGCTCTCATTACGCGGTCCTGTCATTCCGAGCCCTTCGGCCGCGCTCGGGGCGTGCGAGCAACTCTTCGATCCTGGTCCTGTTCGCAATCATGATCGCGCGCTTCGCAACGGATTGCGATTAGGATTACGATCAGGATTACGAATCAAGCGGAGCTAGAACTCCTCGTCGGGGAAGACGGGCATTTTCTCGTCGTCGCCGCCCTTGCGGTCCTCCACGCCCTCCATCATCTTCTCCATCATCTTGCGCTTGACGACGGTGATGAGGGCGTTGACGGGCTTGAGGGGAACGCGGACCTCGGTGACGACATGGTTGCCCTTGACGAGCACGGCCCCGGAGATCGGGTCTTCCTTGGCGGGCAGCTCGTCGCGCTTCGGGAACATGTCCGGAGGGAACGGCATGTCCCCGCCGCCGGCCATCATCTCGACGAAGCTCTGCAACTTGCCGAAGAGCGAGACGTGATAGAAGGCCGAGACGGAGCGCGGATAGCTCTCGAGCGCGGCGCGATACTCGGGCAGGGTGGCGATGCTGCCGGCGCCGCCGGCCCGCATCAGATCGATCTGCCGGTCCATCGCGGTGGCGTGGTTGAGCCCGTAGGTCGTCGCGACGATCGACTTGCCGTAGGCGATCTCCATCACGATCTTGTTCTTGTGGCCGTACATCCGCTCGAGCGCCTTCTCGATTTCCTGCCGGCCTTCGTCCATGAACTCCTCCCGGTCGTCCTCATCGAGGGGCAGCGCGTCGGCGAGGGTATCGAAGTCGACGGCGATTTCCAGTTGGTCGATCGGGATGCCGGCGTGCTCGCGGTGCTTGGGCGAGAGGGCAACGGAGACGCCGTACTTTTTCAGGAAGTCGGCGATGGCACCTTGCTTGGCGAGGTCGAAAAACGCCTTCTGGATGGCCTGCGCCTTGTCGCGGTCCTTGATGCCCTGGAGCGTGATGCCGCGGACGCCGCCCTTGCCGGGCAACTCGGCCTGTGCCTGCAGGCCGGACGAGTTGGCGAACGCGTCGGCGAGCACGGCGTTGATCCGCTTGGTCTCCTCGGCCTCGAGCCCGAAGATGTCGCAGGCGATGGTGACGAGGCCGATGCCGATCTTGCCGACGCTCTCGGGATCGAAGGCCGAGATGGACGAGGTGATGGCGTTTTTGGGGAGCAGCTTGGCGAGCGCCCGGTTGACGGGCCGGTTGTTCTTGGCGAGGAACGCGGCGAAGTCGGTCTCAGGCGTCGCCTCGGCCGACATCTTTATCGTGAGGCGGTCGGCGGTGATGGAGGCGCCGAGCTGGAGGAGCCCGGCCTGCGCTTCGACGCCGTCGATGAGCTTGTTCGCGTAGTCGATGGCCTTGAGGGCCATCTCCTTCTGCTTGGGCGTCAGCCCCTCGTCGTTATCGTCGTCGTCGCCGAGGTCCGCGTCGTCTTCGAGTTCGACCTCGGGCTCCTCGCCCGTGATCTCCGCCTTGAGTTCTTCGAGCCCGGCGCGCATCTGTTTCTTGTAGCGGGTCATCAGGTCGCCGGCGTGGGTCGTCACGACGGCGAGGTCGGTCATGTCGGCGACGGGTATGGCCTTGATGCCCTCGGCCTTGAGATAGTCGGCGACTTCGTTGAGCGCGGCCTCGTGTTCGCCGATGACGCCGAGGTTGCCGACGACCTTGACGGGCGCCTCTTCGACGCCCTCGTCAAACGCCTTCGCATCTTTGAGCGTGAAGATGCCGACGGTCGGGTCGTCGAACTTGTCCGGGTCGAGGAAGAGGAACACGAACGGCTTCGCCCGGTCGATCCCGGGGTACTTCTCGAGTCCGCCGGCCATCTCTTTGTTGAATTTCGCGGCGAGGCCTGGGTCGGCCGTCGTCATCAGGATCGACACCCCCTTGAGCGCGGCGTCGATGCTCTTCAGGCGGATCGTCACGATCGTGTTCTTGCTGCCGAAGGGCAGCTTCGACTCCGGCTCGGCGGCGAGGCCCGCGGACACAACGACGAGGACGGCGAGGGCGGCGACAAGCACAGACGACATCATTCGGCGGCTGGACATGTCTGATCTCCTTTCACGTGCAACCAGGGCAAGGAAGCGTCGACGCATCACACTCCACGCAATACGTGGATTTTAGACGTGGCTCGGCGCCGCGTCAAGCGGAAAAGGCGTGCGGCGGCGCGTCCCGGAACGTGGTCGGAAACGTCTCCTGTACGAGATCACGGGCGAGGTCCTCCCCCGCTCTCAGGTATTTCACGTACCTATGAATCTCGTGGTGTGCCCTGGCGAGCATTTCGAGTGTCTTACGCCTCGCACGCCTCGCTCTGAATCCGTGAACGTCCTTACTGGTAAGTCGCGCCAACGCCCAAACGGGTGCACACAATCTTGCCGGTTTTCCGTCCCCGTGGTGCGTTGGGCGGCGGCCGAAAGCGCGTGCGGGGCCCGGCCGATGCGCTATAATCGCAGCCGAGCGGCCTGCGTCTCAGGTGGGCACTTCGCAAGGCCAAGGCACGAATCGAAAAGGAACTGGGGACACCGGACGATTGAATCGACGGCGTCGTCGCATGGACGCCGAACCGTCGATGTGGATACTGGCAGGTGAGGTGATGACGACTCAGGTCGGACAAGTGAAGCCCGGTGATGACCTGTGGCCGCAGGTCGCGGAGTTGTTTCCCCGCGCGGTCCGCTGGCTTGAGGACCCGAACGACGAGGATGACTACGATTTCTTCGCGGCCTCGGACGAGGCCGGAAGGTTCCTGGGCGGGAGCGTCGTCGCCATCGGCAGACTGAGATTCGGCCCGTTGTCGGAGACGACCATCGGGTTCCTTGAGGACATCGAAGTGCTCGAGCCGCACAGGAGGAAGGGAGCGGGCGCCGCCCTCCTGCGTGCGACCCTGGATCACGCGTGGTCGAGGGGCTGCGAGAATGTGCGCGGGCAGGTCGCGTATGACAATCCCGCGGGCATCGCCCTGTACCGGAGCATGGGCCTGGGTTTCGTCCCGGATGAGGTCCCGGGTGTGGAGCCGCCGGAGAAGCAGTACACCATCGTGGCGATCAATCCGGACAGGGTGAGCGCGGGCTATGCCCGCGAACACGACGCGCGAGACGACAACGAGGACGCCGCGGCTCAGCCCTAGCGTCGGAGGCGGAAAAACCGTGAGGCTCTGCCCGGTCATTGGCATGCTTGCCCTTCTAGCTGCGGCTGGTTGTACTCGGAAGCCCGAGATGAAGACAGTAGAGATTGGCGACGGATCCAAAGTCGTGGACATGCCGTCTCATTGGCATGTTGAGACGGACGACGACGGGACTGTGCTCGCCCACGTTCCGGAGAAGGATTTCGTCAACGTCCGAATCTCAATCGTTACCCTTGTCACAGAAGACCCCGAGAGACGCAAGACTTTCGGCTACAACCTCGTAGAGAAGGAAGCCAGGGACGAGGGCCATTCTCTCGAAGTGGTTGACGACAAGTGCTTCTTCTCCTACGAAGAAGACTCAGAGGAGGACGGCGAGGCGCTGAAGCTCAGGTTCTGGCACATCGGGTACGGCAGTTCGACTATTGTCATGTCAACGTGCACAATCAAACACATGGCAACCCGTCCGGAAGTTCGGCCTTTCATCGCTCAATGCGAGAGAATGATCGCGACAATTCGGAGCGTCGAACCACGGGCTCGGACCGACGGCCAATAGCCGCGCCTGATCCGCGACGTTGGCCCGCCTCATGTGGAATGACGCGAAACGCGGCCGGTCAGGAGGAAGTGACAACGTGAGAATCAAGTCATTCATAATCCTGCTAGGAGGAGCTTGCATGTGCGCGGCGACGGCATCGTGTGCCACGGGGCCCCACAACACGCCCGAGAAACAACCCGTCTTTGAAGCGCAGGTGATGTTTCCGTCCGTGCGCATCCCGACGATCACCGTGGCGAAGGGCGGGACGGTCCTGGCGTTCGCAAGCGCCTGCCATGTCGTCCGCCGCAGTGAGGACGGGGGCAAGACGTGGAGCGCCGCCCGCGACGTCGGGCCGGACGCCGGCGGGGGCGTCATCGTCGACGACAACACCGGCGACGTGCTCGTTGTCTCCGGTGGCGGCTATCTCTATCGCAGCAAGGACCACGGTAAGACGTGGAAGAAGGAAGACATCGTCATCAAGCCGAACGCGGTCGGACACGGGAAGCCGGGCGGCGTTCCGGTTGGCCCCGGCGCCTCGGAATCGGGAATCACGCTCCGGTTCGGCAAACACAAGGGCCGGCTGCTGATGCCCGCCCGCATCCAGCCGCCGAAGGGCAGCAACGAGCAGGAATACTGGCCCTACAACTACAACACCGCCCTCTATAGCGATGACGGGGGGAAGACCTGGCAGACAAGCGGCCCCGTGCAGAGCGGCACCGGCGAGGGCACGCTGGCCGAACTGTCGGACGGCCGCATCTACTACAACTCGCGCTGCCACATGGCCGTCGACCACCGCCGCCGCATCGCGTGGAGCCACAACGGCGGACAGATCTGGGCGGACTGGCAGGTCTCCGACGATCTCTACGAGGTCGGCCAACCGCACTACTTCAAGTACGGCACGAAGCCCAGCTACGGCTGCAACGCGGGGCTCGTGCGTGTGCCCGATGGGGCGACGGGCGGGAAGGACGTCCTGCTCTTCAGCACGCCGGACAATCCGGGCGGGCGTCGCGTCAGGATGACCGTGTGGGCGAGCTTCGACGGCGCGAAGACCTGGCCGGTCAAGCGCCTGGTCTACGAAGGCCCGAGTTCCTATTCATCGCTCGCCGCCGACAAGAACGGCATGATCTATCTGCTGTTCGAGAACGGGAAGAAGCAGTGCTGGGAGCGGATCTCCGTCGCGCGGTTCAACCTCGACTGGCTCGCCGGCGACACCGACTGGCGCGCGCTGCTCAAGGACTAGCTTCTATCTGATAGATCGGTCAGCAGCCCGCCCGCTCACCGTTCGATGGGCTCACGGCCCCGAGCGGCGCCGAGGGGCAGAGCGGGCCTGCAAACAACCACAACAGGGCTGGCGCGCAGGATTCTGTAGGCCGGCTCTGCGAGCCGGCGGTCGTGGTCTTCCCGTCTCCTTATGTTCTCCGATGCGTCCTCGCCCCGCCGCCCGCCGAAGGGTTGTCGAAACCGCCCGCCGATAGACTAACCGCAAGAAGACCGGCTGTGTGCTCTGAGTCAGCCCTCACTTCGTCGGCCCTGCCCCCGGGTCACGGTGAGTCGTTCTTGTCGGTCTCCCACCAGACGGGCGGCTCTGTGGCCGGAATGCGCTTTTCCCCGGCTTGGCGTGTGAAGACGATCTTATCACTGGCCACCTTGCGGCCGACGATTTCGGACACCTTGCCTCGGCGGTGTACCGCGATCCGAATTTCGTTCTTGCCGTCAAAATACCTTTCGCGATAGTTATCCGGACCGCGTTTCGTCAAGTCACGCCAAGGACCCTTATCGCTCTTCTTCGATAGCCATCTCTTCTGCCGGTCGTTCGCGGCGCTGAGGACCCTGTCCTTCCCGGCCCGGTCGGACTTGGTCATTGTCCACCGACAATCAGGGATCTTCTTCCCGACGGTCGGGACAGCTCGCGGACGACCGACAGAGCTTCGTATCAAGTTCGAGCCACCGCTCGGCGACCAGTCGATGCCTGCTTCCCTCGCCCGCTTCAGAAAAGCTTCGAGTTCAGGCGAACCCGCGCTCTTCTTGACGGTGAAATGATCCGGTTCGAGATTGATTCCCCCGCCGACCGAAACGATGAAAGCACCGTGAAGCCACTCATCGACCGTCTCGAGTTTTTCTCTCGTTTCCTTGAGCTTTGCGACGAGTTCGTTATTTTCTGCGACCAGTGTGTTGTAGCGTCGTATCAGGGCATCGCGTGTCTCCGGATCGTCTGAGATCCGCCGTTTCAGTTTCTTCAACGAGGTCTTGAGCTCAGTCAATCGCGATCCGGTCTGCTCGAGCTCAGTCACAAGTTCTTTCATAGAGGGTGGCAGGTCGGGGCCCGCGCTCACAGCCGCGCGCTGGGCGACGGTCCTCAGATCGACGTTGGTTGTAATCAGCGCCCTGACCGGCTTCTCGGCGAAGTCTCTGAAGAGCCTGGCCGCCTCCTCGGCGTAATCTGCCTGCTGAGATTTGTCCTTGCCGTCCCGACGGCACAAATACTCGGCCATCCCGCTGCTATCGCCGAAGAACTTCCTGCAGGACCAGTCCAAGACCGGACTCAACTCTCTGACACTGGAGTCCCTCTTTACCGTGTCTGGGCTGAGCTGGTCCTTTCGGCATCTAAGTCTCGAAGTCGCAATGTGTTGAGCTTTCCGCCGCGCCGTTCTGAACGGTGGGAGCTCCACGGCCAAGAGGGCGTCGAGGTCCGCTTCCCCTCTGTCTGCCTTCTCGAGCCAGCTGCAGATGGCGAACAGACGCGCGACGCCGTCCAGCTCCCTGAACTCGTGAAAGACTTCGGCATAATCTGAATAGAACCTGTTCAGATGGTCGATGTTCGTCCGTATGCTCGGGCTGAGGGTGACGCTCTTGTATTTCTCGAACGCCTCCGGACTGAGAAAGTCATCTTCGCTCCGCTCAGCGTCAGCTGTGAAGCGGGCTCTTGCGACGCGACAGTACTCCATTGCGAGGTCTGACTCGACCTCTATGGACTCCGGGTAGAACCAGAACCGTGTTCCTATCCAGCCCTCTCTGCCGTCGCTCCCCTCGAGCAACAGATCACGTTCCGCACAGGTCATGAAGGACGGTACCGCTGTCCTGACATCGGAACGCCGATCCTCGAACGAGTTGGGGTCGAGACCGCCGGTGATCGTCTTGAAGCGCTTGTCCGCCTCGAGCACCACGGAGCCGACGCGAGTGTCTTCGAGGTAGCCCCCGAAGTTGACCGTGACCTTTGTGGCATCCTTGTTCGGATCGAGGCTGATGAAAGCTTCATTGTCACCGGCGTGAAAGACTGCGCGGTACACAACCGCGAAATCAGAAAGCGACAGCGTCTCTCCCGCCATCGTCTGACGTTTGCCCCGACCTGCGAAAAGGACGAGCCCGCTGTCCGACTCGAGGCGGGCGCCATCCAACACGCCCCCTTTGCCAAAGAAACGTCGCAGCCCCGCGAGATCCAATGGGGTCCTATTCGCCGGACGTGGAAACGTGGCGGCTTCGACCACGTAGGGCCGCCGGTTCAGCTTCAGTTCTCCCTTGGCGTATTCGTTCCGGAACGCGTATACCTCCAGCTTCAGTGGTGTTCCGTCATCGGGTGTCAGAGCCGCGAGGCAGTGACGGATTACGGAGTACTTCGACTCATACGCGGCCTTCGGGTAGGTCCCCCGCAAGAAAACGCGGCAGTGGCCCGCGTTGTCAGTGGTCACACAGATCCGACCACGAAGTAGGTCGACCCAAGCGGGTTGCGCCGTTCCCGTCGGGAAATGACGTGTGACGCTCCGGTGTGGCAATTCGTCGGGCCCATTCAGCATCTCCACAGCATCCTGCAACAACAAGGAGAAGCGATCCAAGAAGGGCTGGGCGGCCCCTTTGAGGTGCGGTTGCTCCTGTAGCTTGCCCATGACCTGAAGCACAGGCTCCCCCGTCCTCGCAAGCCTCGTCTCGTCAATCAGATCCCTGTAGCTGACCGTTATCCAGCTTGGTGTTGGAGCCTTCGAAGGCACGTGCCGCGTTCCGGCTCCCCGTTCGCCTCTTGGACGTCGCCGGGGCTCCGACCGTTCTTCGTCCCTGCCAGAGCTGAACACGGCGATTATGATAAAGGCAAGAATAACGGCCGCGACAACCCAAGGCGCTCGGCTCTTGCGTGGGCGAGCCCCACCCGTCCAACTGAATCGTTCCCCGCAGGCGGGACAGGTCACCAAGAGCGAGCCGGCGGAAGCGGGGACCCGCAACCCCTGTTTGCAGTTGGGACAAGTAATTATGCTGTATTCAGTCATATTCGCCTCCCGACGGGCAAGTCCATGCGCGCGCCAGTAAGCGCAAAACCCACCCACACGAAGACACGCATCATATCTGCCGAGAAAACAAGACCCCAGTGCCCTCCGGGGACCCGCTAGCGGGTCTCCATTGCTGAGTCTACTCCGAGACGACCGGGTCGTCAAGGCGATTCTCCTGCAATGCGGCGCCTAGATCGCTGCACCCTCATCGAGCATGGCGCCCGGAAGGGGTCTCACTGACAACGGCGATGGGGACGTCGCCCTTCTTCCAGTCGGCGAGGGGGAGGAGCGGCCAGCAGCCGGGCTTGACGGGCTCGATGGCGTCGGGCGTCTTGCGGTCGGTGTTCCGCGTGAGCCGCGCCATCGCCATCGTGAGGCCGAAGATCGCGGCGTTCCGCGGATACCAGACGAGGTTGTTCGAGAGCGAGGTCTCGGTGAAGCAGTTCGGCTTCTCGGCGCCGGGCCCGTTGGCGAAGAGCTGCTGCTCCCAGTACCGCTCGCAGTTCGCGAGCATGTCCTCGCCGAGGTAGCCGGCGGTGCGGGTCGAAGATGATGCTGAACCGGCTCCCGAGCCGGCCGAGGCACGTCGACATCACAGGCATGCGTCATCCCTCCGTGTCATCGTTCCGTGTCGTCTTCTCTCCGCGCTCCGGGCACGCTGATATGCACCCGGCGGTCGTGCCCAAGGATGAGGCGGACGCGCCGCACCACGCGCCGCGGCAGCAGCTTCGCCCAACGCCACGCCCATCGCACGTAGTCTGTCGATCCAAGCGGCTGGCCGACGCGCTCATAGCCGTAGCGCTCCATCGCATCGCCCGCGATATGCTCGACGATGTTCAGCTCGAACGGCGTCAGGTTCCGCTTCCACTTGTCAAGCGTCGACGGATCGACCGGCTTCATCGCCTTCGTGAGGTGCTCCCTGGCCCAGCCGGTGCGTCTGTCGAGCGGGATCGAGCTGTCACGCCGGCCGAGCATCTCGGGCGTGAACGCCTCGCCGAGGAACTCGCACCACCCGCGGACCTCGGGCTCGGGATCGGTGACGAGCGATTCGTACCGGACGACGCGCACGCGCGGATCGCTCGCCCAGCGGCCCAGGATGTCGATGCAACCGACCCACTTGCGGGCCTGGAGCCGCGGCTCGGGCAGCGCCCACTCGACGCGGAGCATCGAGGCGACGACGGCCCGCGGATCCCGAAGCGTGAAGAGAACCCGCGCGCCGGGGAACCAGTCGAACAGCACGTCGAGGAACTTGTAGTTCCCGGGCATCTTCTCGCCCCACCGCGGCTTGCCGCGGTCGTCGGCGAACTGCCGGATGACGGACACGAACACCGTCTTCATGTCGATCGACTCGGCCGCCTCGATCCGGCTCCGCAAGGCGTCGGCCCCGACCTGAAGATACGGGAAGCGGCGGTCGGCGATGAACTCGCGCCAGAAGGCGTCGAACTTCGCCGGGTCGTTCAGGTCGACGCGGCGGAACTGCGGATACCAGCGGAAGAAGAACTGGGCCTCCGGGGCGATGGCGATCCGCGGGTGTGCCGAGAGGATGCTGCGGACGAGGGTCGTGCCCGACCGGCCGGTTCCGACGACGAATATCGGCTGCTCTTCGCTCGAGGCGCCCATCGTCGTGCTTCCGTGCTCCCCCTACGCCGGCGCCACAACATACGTCTCGCCCGCCCGCACGTCAAACGCAATCTTGCCGTCCACGGCCCGCACGTCGACGGCGTTCCCGGCGCCGTCGGCGACGGCGAGCGCCCGGCCGCCGGTCTTGACGATGCACTCGCGGTCCTCGATTGGCGTGATCTCGGCCCGCGTCAACTCCCCGCCGCTCCATTCGATGCCGACGCGATACCCTCCCCGCGCCCGCAGGCCGCCGACCCTGCCCTCGGGCCACGCCGACGGCAGCGCGGGCAGCAGGTGGATCTCCTCGTGATAGCTCTGGAGCAGCATCTCGATGACAGCCGCGGCCCCGCCCAGGTTCCCGTCGATCTGGAAGATGCGCGGCGGATGCAGGTCGAGCAGGGTGTCCGTCGCGAAGTCCGTGACCAGATGCTGCAGGTGGTCGAACGCGCGGTCGCCGTCGCCGAGCCGCGCGAAACAGCACGCGACCCATGCGCGGCTCCAGCCGGTGTGCCCGCCGAACGCCTCGAGCCGCAGCTCGAGCGAACGCCGCGCCGCCGCGAACAACTCGGGCGTGCCGTCCGGCGTGATCTGCTCGCCGGGGAACAGCCCGAACAGGTGCGAGATGTGCCGGTGGCCCGGCTCGGCCTCCTCGAACTCCTCGTTCCACTCGAGCAACTGCCCCTTCGATCCGACCCGCATCTTCGGCAGCCGGTCGAGCACGTCGCGCCAGACCCCGCGGCGGTTGGCGTCGACGCCGAGGATCTCGCTCGCCTTGATCGCGTGCGACAGCGCGTCCCAGGCAAGCTGCACGTCCATTGTGGCTGAGACGCAGAGCGAGACGGGCACGTTCTCGCCGCCGTTCACGAACCGGTTCTCGGGCGATTGCGACGGCACGATCTGGAGGCTGCCGTCGGCGTCTTCGATCAGGTAGTCCTCGTAGAACGTGGCGACGGCCTTGATGAACGGATACGCGCGGCTGAGAAGGAAGTCGGTGTCGCGGCCGTATTCATAGTGCCACCACATGTGCTGCGCGAACCACGCGGCCCCGCCGATCCACGCGGCCCAGCCCCACGATTCGGGCGTGGCCCGCGCCCAGGCGTCGGTCTGGATCGGGCACCAGACGCCGCGGCAACCGTAGAGGTCCTTCGCCGCCTTCTTGCCGTGGACGGCGAGCCGCTCGATGTGCTGGAGCAGCGCCTCGGCGTAGTCGGGCATCCCGCCCGGCTCGGCAATCCAGTAGTTCATTTCGAGATTGATGTCGCCGTGATAGTCGGCCTGCCAGGGCGGATCGAGGTCTTCGTTCCACTTGCCCTGGATGTTCGCGGGCAGTTGGCCGGTGGCCGACGACGCGCACAGGAGGTAGCGGCCGAAGTTGAAGTAAAGGAGGGCGAGCGCCGGATCGGACTCGCCGTCGCGGACCCGCCTCATCCGCACGTCGGTCGGCAGATCGGGCTCGTCGAGCGGCAGGTCTAGTTCGAGCGCCCCGTAGTGGCGGGCGTTCTCTTCGACGTGCTGCTCGGACAGGTCCGCCCAGACCGGCGGCTCCGAGAGCCGCCTCATCGCGCACTCCGCCTCGGGCTGCTGCCCCGTCGCCGACGTGCCGACGTCGACGGCGATGATGATCTCGGTCGCGCCCTCGACGAGAATCTTGCGCGAGTCGATCACGCTCGCCGAGCCGCCCGTGTGCCAGACGTGCGACTCGACGCGAAACTCGATCCCGTCCTTGATGTCGCCGTCCATCGCGAGGGCCGACTCGGTCGCCGAGAACGTGAGGGCGCAGTCGGGATCGTGGTTGCGGTCGAGCCAGACGGTGCAGTCGAACGGCTCCGCTTCGCCGGCGATGCGGACGAAGATGAGGTCTTTGGTCAGGTGGGCGATGTATTCACGCCTGAAGGGCTGGCCGGCGTGGTAGGCGACGCGGACGGCTGCGTCTTTCATGTCGAGTTCGCGGCGATAGCCGGCGATGCAGTTGTGGTTGAGTTCGAAGTAGAGATCGCCCGCGGGCTGGTAGGGGTCGACGCGGCTGACGCCGAGTTCCATTGCGCCGAACGCGTCGTTGCCGGCCTTCGTGCCCTCGTCGTACTTCCCGGCGAGCAGCAGCTCGCGGACCTCGGGGAGGAGGTGGGCGGCCTCCTTGTTGTCCCGGTCGCGGTTCGGCCCCTTCCAGAGCCACTCGTGGTTGAGCGCGACTCGTTCGCGCTTGTGCGAGCCCATGACCATCGCGGCGAGCCGTCCGGAGCCGATCGGCAGCCCCTCCAGCCAGTCGCGTGCGGGGCCGTTGTACCAGAGCGTATGGTGCGGATGCGTCGCCGTGTTCCCACTCATCATCCATCCTCGTTGCCGTCGTCCACCCAAGCGGCGCAGTATAGCGATGTTCGTCGGCGCGGGCAACGGCGATTCAGTGGTTGCAGAAAAAGGTGCTTCGTTGTATAAAGGGGCAGCATTTCAGGGGGCAGGGAATGTCCGAGACAAAGATCAAGCCCTTCTTCGCCACGAAGCGGGGCAAGATGTACTGCGGTGACGCGCTCGAGCTCTTGCCGCAGCGCGTGGCCTCGGAGTCTGTCCACCTCATCATGACGAGCCCCCCCTTCGGCCTTGTGCGGAAGAAGGACTACGGGAATGTGGACGCGGAGGACTACGTCAAGTGGTTCAAGCCGTTCGGCGAGGAGTTCAAGCGGGTCCTGCGCCCAGACGGCAGCTTGGTGATCGACATCGGGGGAGCGTGGGTCCCGGGTCAACCGACGCGGAGTCTTTATCACTTCAAGTTGCTGATCATGCTCTGCGACGAGCTTGGCTTCCATCTCGCACAAGAGTTCTACTGGTGGAGCCCCTCGAAATTACCGACACCGGCGGAATGGGTGACCGTGCGTCGGATCCGCGTCAAGGACGCTGTCAACTGCGTTTGGTGGCTATCGCCGACCCCGTGGCCGCGGGCGAGCAACCGGCGGGTGCTGCAACCGTACAGTAAGAGCATGAAGGAACTCCTCAAGAACGGTTACAGGGCCAAGAAGCGGCCGTCCGGTCACGATATCAGCAGGAAGTTCGCTACTGACAACCGGGCGGCCATTCCGCCAAACCTCTTGGCCGCACCTAACACGGAGAGCAACAGCCGTTATCTTCGGTACTGCAAGGAACACGGGATCAAGCCCCATCCTGCTCGTTTTCCGGCGGCGATTCCTGAGTTCTTTGTTCGCATGTTGACAGACCCGAACGATCTCATCTTGGACCCGTTCGCAGGCAGTTGCGTCACCGGAGAGGTCTGTCAGCGCCTGAGACGCAAGTGGGTCTGCATCGATCTGATCGAGGATTACCTGAAAGGAGCCAAAGGCCGTTTCGGGCGCCGGCAGCCCCGCGCTGAGCAACGGGAGCTGTTCGACCTGAGAGACAAAGCCAAGTACTACAGAATCTATCAGCCGAGCCTGCTCGGGGACGTTTTCGAGGACGAGCCGTTGCCGGCCGACGGAGGCCGCACGCGTCCCAGCGACGAGGAAATCGGCCGCAGCCGCCGCACCGGCTGAACGAGCGCCCCGAGGGCGACGGCGCAGTTCCGAGACCACGAACTCCTCGGGGGCGCAAAGAGGGGGAACATAATCAATGCCTGCGGCATCGTCTCAAGCCCTCGTCGACGCCATGATCAACGCGGTTGAAGAGTCCGGGTGTTCGGCCGCGTTGGTGTCAGGCGTGCAAGCGCATCCAAGGAGGTTCGTCGTGTCGTTGCCCGACGGGTGCCATTCCGACCTTCGCGTGTATGCGTGGACTCTGACTCACGGCGGCCGCGCTAACTTGCCACACGAGTACCGCGTTCAGATGACCTCCGTTGTGTCACCCCTTCAGTTGGCCCCAGCCGGTCCGATCGTGTTACTGGGATACGAGCCGGGGATGAAGATGTTCGCCGGATTCGATCTGCGGCGGCACAGCGTGTTCACGCCGGGGTCACCCTCGGTGCAGATTGACATCCGGACGGTGCAGGCAGCCTTGCAGAACGGTCTGGCGTTCGACCGGAAGTCCAACAGTGAGATTGCGGTCGGGATCCGTCCCGATCAATTCATGACCTACGCCCTCAACGCTGAGCAGCTGCACAAGTACGGAGCGGATGCGTCGATCCTCAGACTCCTGACGCGGGCTTCCTCGCTCGAGGAACTTCCGGAACAGGACCTCTCCAAGCTGGCGAAGCCACGCAAGCGCATCGTGG
Organism: uncultured Planctomycetota bacterium; assembly: GCA_964385685.1. GTDB lineage: Bacteria > Planctomycetota > PUPC01 > PUPC01 > PUPC01 > CAYLQD01. The sequence continues at coordinate 17,857 of CAYLQD010000051.1, forward strand.
AGACCGTCTCACGCATGGCAAGGTCCGGCAGTTTTCGTCAGCAGGTGCTCCAGGCGTATGATCATCGGTGCGCTGTGAGCCGTCGGCAGCTGCGGCTCGTGGATGCGGCTCACGTTCTGCCTGTCGGCGCCCCCGGGAGCAGCGACGACGTGCGGAATGGGATCGCGTTGTCCCCGACGTACCACCGGGCTTTCGACCGGGGACTCATCTACCTCAACGAGACGCGGAGGATGCGCATCAACCCCGAACGCGCGTCTGATCTGGAGCGGCTGGAACTCGACGCGGGGCTTCCGGACTTCATCGCCTCGCTCGGCCGCATCCACCTGCCTCCGGACCGCAGACAGTGGCCAAATCTCGGCCTCATTCGCAAAGCCAACAGATTCAGACGCATCGCGGCGGCCAAGTAGCGAGCGCGGCGGGGCGCTACCCGGCGAGCAGCAGCTCGCGGACCTCGGGGAGGAGGTGGGCGGCCTCCTTGTTGTCCCGGTCGCGGTTCGGCCCCTTCCAGAGCCACTCGTGGTTGAGCGCGACTCGTTCGCGCTTGTGCGAGCCCATGACCATCGCGGCGAGCCGTCCGGAGCCGATCGGCAGCCCCTCCAGCCAGTCGCGTGCGGGGCCGTTGTACCAGAGCGTATGGTGCGGATGCGTCGCCGTGTTCCCACTCATCATCCATCCTCGTTGCCGTCGTCCACCCAAGCGGCGCAGTATAGCGATGGCCGGGGAGCGGGGCAATGTGCTTTCGGCGTTGATTAGCGAGTGCCGCTGCGCGGATCTCGGCGCTAGGCCAAGGAGCTACCTCCCTCCGGTGACCTTGCTGCGTTTCTCAAGTCGCCACTGGCTGTGGTCAACGGCGATGTCTTCGCGGAGAACGACATAGAGATGTCGATCATCAGCTACCGTGCGAACGACCATCTTCGACAGAGACATCGCACCGTCGGTACCGAAGTCGACGGTGAGCTTGCCTGCTCGCAGGCATCTCTTCTCCAGACGCCAAGCTGGCGGTTCGTTGCCGTTGGCCCAAGTGTGGCCGACCACGTAAAGATGCTCCTTGTCGGCCACGATCTCATTGGCATACCCGTGCGATGAGTCGCGTCCCGGCGCCAGGATGCCGCCGTCGTCAAACTCCTCCAGCAACCGGCCGTTCGCGGCGTCCCGTTTCTCGATCCGCCATTGGAGGTTCTTGCCTCCCTGGTGTCTCTTGCTCCCGACGATCCAGATGGCATCGGAGTCCGCCACCATGGCATTTGGGTCTTTCATTCCGCTGTTCGGATTGAACCGAATAACGCCGTTGCGGCCGAACCGATTGTCGAGCGCGCCAGAGATTGCACTCCTCTTTTCGATGTGTGACGAAGACATGATGAAGAGACGGTCGTCACGGAGTGACATCGCGCGCTCGTAGGCCGCCTCGGTACTGAGCACAACGCCTTGGCTCCCGAACGCTTCGATCCGTGCTCCTGTCCTTTTGTCCCGTTTCTCGAGGCGAATTGCCCACGACGCGCTCATTGTCCGCTGGCTGCCAAGAACGTAGAGGTGCCTGTCGGTGACCTTAACGGCTGTCACAGACATAGGCCGCCCGGCCTTGGGCGCTGTTTTGTCATTCCTGTCCGGTGAGACAATGACGCCCTCGACGCCGAACTCTTTGTCGAGAACTCCAGTACGCTTGTCTCGTTTCTCTATCCGCCAGGATTCGTTCGCCCCTGTCCAGTGCTCGCCGGTGGTCGTCGCAACATAGAGGTGATTCCGGTCTGTTGCGACAAGCCGTCGCTCTCCGAAGGGATAATCTGGATTGTCACCCGCACGTGTGAGAACGATGCCGTTGCGGCCGAAGGATCGGACAGGGGCGCCTGTCCGCTTGTCCCGCTTCTCGATGAACCACGCCACATCTCCCCGCCTCAGCTCCTCGGTCTGCAGGTTCAAGTCAATGAGGCGGCCGCGGCCAATCACGTAGATGCTGTCTTCGTCCACTGCTGCGTCTTGCGCCTCGTAGTCGAGCAGCCCAAAACGGGACACCGTGCTCCACACCGGCGGGGGTGCTCTCGGCGTGGCTTTTTCGAGGGGCGCCTTCGCTTTGCGGAAGGCGAGCGGCGTGAACACGGCGTAGAAAACCTTCTTCCGGTTGCGCGTCGGCACGCCGTCTCCCAGAACGAAAGGAACACCGCTCTTCGCTAAGACGTTCGTCAGGGACGTCGCGACGAACTCATGGCGGTGCTCCCAGCTCTCCTCGGACGAGGCGGCATAGCATGTGCAGCGCACCTTCAAGGGAAGCACCCCGTGGCCCTTGGCCCCACCGCGCGCCACATCGAATTCGACGCGGAAGTTCTCCGCCCAGCGGCTGCGTTCGACCTTCTGCTGCTCCTCAGTCAGGGAGCAGCCCACGCAGAGAATCTGTCCGAACGTGAGTCCACTCTCGTTCTCGCGCCGCCACGCCCACACAAAAGAGTCCACCCGATTCCGTCTCTTTCGGGACAGCTCAAGGATCTTGCCGGCCGCCGCTTCACCGGTGAGGCCCGTCAATTTCGCTGCGTCTCTTGCGTCGAGGTACACCAAGGTCGTCTCCAGCGCGAAGTGCGTCGCCTCGGAGTTGAGGTCCTCGACGAGGTCCTCGACCGTGGAATGACCATCAGCGTCGGCCTTCACCGTCAACGCGTCCCCGCACGGCGACACAGTGACGGTTCCCCGGCCCCTGTACAGGTCGAGGCGCAGCTGGGCGATGGCTGCGACGTCCTTGGCGTCGACGTACTTCAGGGGATACTCTCGGGTGGTTCGGGCCGCGCATCCGGCGCCGGCAAGACACAACAGAGCCAGGCTCACGAGGGCCTGGCCGGGTTCCGTGACCAATCGTGGCATGCGACTCCCCCCTAGTCAGTTCCGTTCCTGATTATGCATCTGTCTGTGGCGCGGCACAAGCAGATTCATGCGGAGCACGGGAGAAGTTCCCCCGTGTTGCGTGACGTCGCCTCATAGGGCCCGCCGCTTTGTGCGGCGTCCCGCGCGCGTGATGCCGCGTCGACCGAGCAGACATGAGGAGACGACCCCTGCCTTCGCAGGGGTCGTCTCACTATGCCTATGCCGCTCTCTTCCCTCTCAGCAGTTGGTTCTTTGTGCGGGGATGCAGACTCCGGGACAGGTCCTGGACGAGCGTGCCGTCTTCTCAGTTTGCGTTGTGGCCGCTGACCGTGCCAAAGGTCCAGAGAAGAATCCGGGCGTCCAACGCCCAAGACATCCGCTTCACGTACACGAGGTCATACGTGAGTTTGTTACGGACGTCGGCGAGACTCTCGTCATATTTGTAGCGGACTTGCGCCAGCCCCGTGATGCCGGGCTTGACGGCAAGCCGCTGTTCGTAGTTCGGGATCTCGCGGCGGAAGCGGTTGACGAAGAACGGCCGCTCGGGCCGGGGGCCGATCAAGCTCATCTCGCCGCGGAGCACGTTGATGAGCTGCGGGAACTCGTCGATGTGGGTCTTGCGAAGGAACAGGCCGAGCCGTGTGATGCGGCTGTCGCGCTTGCGCGCCCACACGGGCCCCGTGGCCTTCTCCGCGTCGACCGTCATCGTGCGCAGTTTGATGATCTCGAACAGCTTGCCCGACTCGCCCACGCGCACCTGCTTGAAGAAGGCCGGGCCGGGGCTCGTGAGCTTGATGACCGCTCCGAAGAGGAGCATGACAGGGCCGAGGAAGATGAGAAGGATGCAGGCGCCGAGGATGTCGAGCGCCCGCTTGATCTCGGAGAAGCCGCGGCGGGCAAATCGGAGCGTCAAGCCCGTCAAACCACCGCCCATCACAGCCATCGTGATTGGTTCAGGCATCGCTTCTCCTTCGGTTTCCCGGCTCAAACCGCCGCTAACACCTGTTCTCAGAGCAAACTCTGTGCCGGAGCGAGCGGGCGCAGTCGCAGGAGCTGCGATGTCAACTCGTAAGCGATTGTTAGATCATAGGTTAAGCTGGGTGCTCCTTTTTGCTCTTCTTGCCAGACGGCCGCAAGTCCGGAGCGCGGCGTTGCTTGAGATCAACGTCGCTGCGGGCAGAAAGCCGCGAATTCGGCCGTAAGGTGGCCAAAAGCAACGGCTTACGAGATGTTGCCTCGAATCAACACGATTTGGAGACCGTTGCACCCGAGAGCGCTTTTTCTCGCTCTGCGGCCCCCGCTTCCCGGTCGGCCCGCCGCCTCTCCCCGTCTCGCCGGGCGCGAGCCGCCTCCCGAGCTAATAACGCCGATCGCGCTCTGGCGGAGCCAGGATGGATGGCGCGAGCGACGGCGCCTCAGCCACGTGCCACGCGGCCGAGGCCGTCAGCCCGCTTCGTGATGGTCGCCCCACAGAAGCTCGTCGAGCGACCGAAGCTGGATGGTCGGACGCGTATGAAACTGGACCGCGACTCCCATAATCCCAGTATCTGCCTGCTCTTTCGACCACGGCCCGATGACGTGGGCCGGATCGAGCGGCTCGATCCGACAGACCGCGCCGGACCCGACGAGCGTCAGGCTCGGGCTGTGGTCACCCTCCTTGTCCTGCACGCCGATCCGCAGCGTCACCGGACCGTCCTGCATAACGTGAGACGCGGGTGCCTCGAAAAACACCCCGCCCGAACTGACATTGTGCGTAACGCCCTCCCGCATCGGTAAACTCTCGGTGGGATCCTTGAAGAATTTGATGGGGAGCCGCAATTCGAGGCGCTTGTCACGCCGCTTGTCGCTGTCTGATGACATAGCGCCCTCCCCCCGAAGTGCCTGCGGTCATTCCGATTCCCTCCCATTTCAGATCCGTCTTTTCGCGGACACTAGAGGCGAAGCAAGCCGCGTGCCACCGCGACCACGAAAAGCAGACCAATATCGGCCGACGCCGCAAGCGCCCGTCGCAACAGCGTTTCGGTCCCGCACTCCCAATTCCCCCGGAACCACCGAGCGGCTGTTCGCTCTCAACATGTTGCGAGAAAGCACCGTCGACCGCGCAACTTGTGAAATAATGAAACACGGCGCCCCGAATCCGGGCCTATGACGCCGACCCGCCGGCCCGCGACTTCTTGACCCCGGCCGCGCCGTGGATAAGTCCATACTCGATCGCGTCGAGCAGCGCCTCGTAGCTCGCCTCGATGATGTTGTGCGACACGCCGACCGTCCCCCACGTCTTCTGCCCGTCCGTCGATTCGATCAGCACCCGCACGTCGCTGCCCGTCCCAAACTTGCTGTCCAGGACCCGCACCTTATAGTCCGTCAAGCTCACGTTCCCGATCGTGGGATAAAACTCGGTCAGCGCCTTGCGCAGTGCGTTGTCCATCGCGCCGACCGGCCCCTTGCCCTCGGCCGCCGTGTGCACCTCGCGATCGCCCAGACGCACCTTGACCGTCGCCTCCGAGACCATCGTCCCGTCGTCGCGCCGCTCGCAGATCACCCGGAAGCCGCACCGGTGGAAAAGCTCCTTCCGCCCGCCAAACGCCTTCCGCATCAGCAGGTCGAACGAGCCCTCCGCACCCTCATACTGATACCCCTTGCTCTCCAGATCCACCAGCTCCTTCGCCAGCTTCTTGATCTCAGGCGACTGCTTGTCCAGCTTGTCCGAGAACTTCGCCGCCTGATCCAGAACCGACGAACGGCCCGCGTGCTCCGAAACCAGCAGCCGCCGCTGGTTCCCCACGCTCTCCGGCGGCACGTGCTCGAACGACGTCGGCTCTTTCCGCACCCCGTCGATGTGCATCCCGCCCTTGTGGGCGAACGCGCTCTCGCCCACGTACGGCAGGTTCTTCGGGTGAGCCAGGTTCGCCAGCTCGCTCACATACCGCGACAACCAGTGCAGTTTCCGGAGCTTCCGCTTCCCGATCGCGTGCAGCCCAAGCTTCAGCTCGATGCCCGGGATGATGGCGCACAGGTCGGCGTTCCCGCACCGCTCGCCGTACCCGTTCACCGTCCCCTGCACGTGCCGCACGCCGCGCTGCACGGCCGTCAGCGTCGTCGCCACCGCCAGGCCCGCGTCGTTGTGCGTGTGGATCCCGACCGGCGTCTCGAACCGATCCTGCACCACGTCGATGATGTCCGCGACCTCCGACGGCAGCGAGCCGCCGTTCGTATCGCACAGGACGAGCACGTCCGCACCGCCCGCGACCGCTGCCTCGAGCGTCTTCAGGGCGTAGTCCGTGTCCAGCTTGTACCCGTCGAAGAAATGTTCCGCGTCGTACACCATCTCGAGCCCGCGCCGCGTGACGAACCCGCACGAGTCCTCGATCATCCGCAGGTTCTCGGCCTGGCTCGTCCGCAGCACCTTGCGGACGTGGAGCAGCGAACTCTTGCCGAAAATCGTCGCCACCGGCACATCGGCCTTGAGCAGGCCCGTCAGGCCCGCGCTCTTGCCCGCCTTCTCCCGCGGCTTCCGCGTGCTGCCAAACGCCGCCAGCCGCGCGTGCCGCAGCCGCAGCGCACCCGCCTTCTTGAAAAACTCCCGATCCTTCGTCGTCGCCGTCGGGAACCCGCCCTCGACCGTGTCGAACCCCATCTCGTCCAGCCGCTGCACGACCAGCAGCTTGTCCTCGACCGAGAACGTGATCCCCTCGCCCTGGGTGCCGTCGCGGAGGGTACAGTCATAGACCGACACGTGTTTCATTACGCACCTTCCTTGACCGCGGCGGCCGGGCCGCGCGCGATGTAACACTCAACAAGACGATTCTAGCCCCGTTCCGGGCACAGTTCAAGTTTGCGTAGGGCGACACTAGCCCTTGCGCCCCAACGCCGTGGGATAACCAGGCCCGGTCGGCGCCCACCTGTGTAAGATGGGGAAACGGGGAACAGCGACGAAGCACGCACCACGAAGGCACAGAGGGCACGAAGAGAAGCGAAGCAGTGGTTTCGGCGGATCGGCACGCTCGTCCTTGCCGTCGTGGAGTTCGCGGAGCGAACTCCGAGGCGTCGGTGCCCCTCTGGGGCCCGACGCCCCGGTCGCCCTGCGTCGGGTGGAGTTTGCGGAGCAAACTCCGAGGCGTCGGTGCCCCTCTGGGGCCCGACGCCCCGGTCGCCCTGCGTCG
>CAYLQD010000052.1:0-24668 GCA_964385685.1 uncultured Planctomycetota bacterium
CGCGGGCGGCGATATCAGGGGCCGTTACCTGCTTATTGTCACCCTCTCGTTCGCCGCCAATCGCCGCGACGGCCGTCAGACCTACCCGTCTCAACATCCTACAAAGAACGATCACTTGAATCGCTCATTCGCTGTCGCCGCGAACATCGAGAACGGTCCACTCGAATGTATCCCTGAAGTCCTCAAAGCACTCTCGACACACCCAATGGTATCCGTCGCCCGTAGCGTAGCCTTCGGTAGCATCTTCTTCCTTCATTGAGAGCTTCTTACCACAGAACTCACAATGGTCATGTTCCCATCCCTTCCTATATGGCTGGTACTTCTGCCAACGGAGTTCCACTCCCTTGAGAAACCGCTCTTGTCCCTGAAGTCGCCAGTCATCCATTATCGATACCTCATGCGTCATTTGGATATCAGATATCAGGGACAGTTGCCTGTCTATCGTCACCCCCTCGCTCGCCGGAGATCGCCGCGACGGGCGTCAGGCGTCGCCGCCCGGCTCGGTCTTATTCCGGCGCCTGCCGCTCCCTTTCCCCGCCGGACGCATCTCCCAAGCACAGCATAGCACCGGTTTGGGGCGGCGTCAACGCGGCGTCCGCCGATAGCGGCCCGCGCGGCCGCCCATGCTGAGGCAATTCGGATTCTGAGCGCCTGTCCGACAGCGCCCCGCGCGGTCGCCCACGCCAAAACAAATCGGATTCTGAGCGTTCACCTGAACGCTCAGAATCCGATTTGCGCAGCCGTAGAGATCGGCTCGGTGCCTACGGAGGACACAACCGCGCGTCGCATAAAACATTATGGCGCCAATCGTCATTCACGGCAGCGCAAACGTTGGCAGGGGGCTGTTGAAAACGCCCGCCCGCTCATAGAGCGGGCCTACAAGGGACCCCAGAACGCCGCGAACCGCTCGTTCCTGTAGGCCGACTTTGTAAGTCGGCGGCTTCCCGCATCTTTTCCAGCAGCGCGGCAGGCCAACAAATCGCCGACGATAACACAACTTATTCGCACGACTTGCGAGAAATTGGCGAGAAAATCGGCGCGGGCACTTGACAGCCACACGTCGGTGTGGTATAATGTCAGTCGGGGTGTTCGGTAGTTCGATTCCCTGTCAGCAGTGAATGGTGAAGCACGGCCCAGAGAGGGGCCGGGGACCAGGGGGCAGGGGTCGGGAATCAGGGAGCAGGGAGCAGGGGGCAGGGATCAGGGATCAGGGGTCAGGGGTCAGGGATGAGCGATAGGAGAGCGGCAACATGCGGCACAGGGCGACCGAGCCGGACGTGGGAAACGCGGAAACGTGGTCGCATGGGGCCGCGGGGCGGCGGGATACGGCCCTCCCCGCCTTGCGTGCTGCCCCATTTCGCTCACCTGTCCGGCGTGTGGTCGTTTCGGCGTTTCGAGCCCGTTCTCGGCCGCGAAAGATGTGTTTTACCGAACAAAGCCAACTGTCTGCTCGGCGTGCGGTCGTTTCGGCGTTTGGAGCCCGTTCTGGGGCGCGAAAGATGTGTTTTACCGAACAAAGCCAATCGTCCGCTCGCTTTGCGGTCGTTTCGGCGTTTGGAGCCCGTTTTCGGGCGCGAGAGATATGTTTTACGGAACAAAGCCAACTGGGCGTTTTGGGGCCTGACAGACCCCAAAACGCCTGGGAGTTTGCTTCGCAAACTCCGCACGAGCACCGACGGCGGGGACATTGGGTCGCTGGCGTCGAGGGAACGGAGGCGCACGAGTGAACCTTCAGGAGTCGGAATGCGGACTGCGACCCGCTGGCCCTCTGTAGCCGCGTCCCGCGGGCGCGGCCAGCCGAGGTCATGGACCTCGGCTACAGTGTCTGCCGGCAACCCGTAATTCGACGCTCGACGCTACACTAGGCGGCTGCCGCGACGCGTAAAGATCAATGCCGCCGTCGCGGCGGCTACACTTTTGACTTTTGGGGTGCGGTGTGGTAAAAGTATTGGTCGTATAATCGCGTGTACTCCCATTTGGCGGGGCGAAGACCGTGGCAAAGGTGGAAGGGCCGGAAGAGTTTTTCGAGGCGCTCCGGGCCGCTCAGAGGGACCAAAAGGCGGCGGCAACGCAGCCCGCGCCGGGCCCCGCGCCGGAGCCCGAGGACCGCGCCGAGCCGGAGCCCGCGCCCCAGCCGGTGGCGCCAGCGGAGCCGGCCCCGGTCGCTCCCGAGGTCGCTCCGGAAGCGCCCGACCCGAACCGCACGTATCCGATGTCCGTCTTCGCGAAAGATGACCCGACGGTCACGATCCGGCGCTCGACCCTCATCTTCGCCATCATCGGCGCGATCGTTCTGCTCTTCATCGCGTTTGCCGTCGGACGGCGCACCGCTCCGCGGCCGAAAGCGACGCGCTCGCGCACGACCGAGCGTGAGGGGTATCGCGAGGTCCGGCAGCCGTCGGTGCCCGATGGGTTTCGCGGCAAGGTTCGCATCTGCGTCAAGACGTTCGACCACACGCAGGAGGCCGGGCTGGCGAACGCCCGCGCCTACCGCAAGTTCTTCAACACCGCGCCCGAGACGGCCTTCATCCGGACGCGCGGGAAGAAGGCCTTCATCCTGCAATACGAGCGCCAGCTCCAGGTGTGCATCGGCCCGTTCGAAGGCATCGAGACCCCGGCCGTGGACGAGTTGGGGCCGAAGATCAAAGATCTGAAGTTCGGCGGCGTGAGGCAGTTCAGCAACCCATACGCCGCGAAGATCCCTCCCTATAGCACGGTCATCAACTGACAGGAGTTTCCGAATGAGCATTCACAAGAGTCTCGTCTCAAAGGGCCGCCTCAAGCGACAGCGCAATGTCCTCAACCGGACCGAGCGGATCAAGCACCTCGAGGAAGATGAGAAGTGGGATCCCGAGAAGGACTCGGTCTTTTCGTTGCCGAAGGTCCGCGTCGCGAAGCTGAAGAGGGCCCACGCGAAGAAGAAGAAGGCGGAAGAGGGCGAGGGCGTCGAAGGCGTCGAAGGCGCTGAGGGCGTTGAGGGTGCCGCCGAGGGCGCCCCCCCGACCGATGAGGCCGCGAAGAAGTAACCGCCCGCTGGGGCCGACGGAGTGCGACCGATTACGGACGCCGGTGCCAGGTTCGTCGCGGCCCGATCCCATCTGATCAGCGCGTCCGGCATCCGCAGGGTGTTCGACCTTGCGGCCGCGCTCGACGACCCCGTCGACCTCAGCATCGGTCAGCCCTGCCACGGCGTCGCCGCGCCCGTCAGAGACAGCGCCATCGAGGCGATCCGCGCCGGGAAGAACGGCTACACGCCGACGCAGGGAGCGCCGGAGCTGGTCGAGGCGCTGAGCGCTCGCGTCGCCGAGGCCACCGGCGGCGAGGGCCGGAAGCTCTTCGTCACATCCGGCTCGGCCGGCGGGCTCTTCCTCGCGTTCGCCACGCTCATCGGGCCGGGCGACGAGGTCCTCATCGCCGACCCCTACTTCGTCATCTACAAGCAGTGTGTCGCCTTCTTCGGCGGCCTGCCCGTTCCGGTCGACACCTATCCCGACTTCCGCCTGACGGCCGAGCGGATCGAACCGCTGCTGACCGACCGGAGCAAGATGATCATCGTCGGCAGCCCGGCGAACCCGACGGGCATCGTCGCGAGCGCCGCCGAGTCGGAGGCCATCGCCGACCTCGCGCGACGGCGGGGGCTGCTCGTCATCAGCGACGAGATCTACGCGTCGCTCAGCTACGACGGGCCCGCGCCCAGCATCGCGCCCATGTACGAAGACACGCTGCTCTTGTCCGGGTTCTCGAAGTCCCACGCCGTGACTGGCTGGCGCATCGGCTACGCGTATGGCCCGCCCGCTATCATCGACGAGATGGCGAAGCTGCAACAGTATTCGTTCGTGTGCGCGCCCGCCCCCGCCCAGGCCGCCATCCTCGAGAACCTCGACCTCGACACCGCGGACGTCAACGACGCCTACCGCCGCAAGCGCGATCTCCTGTGCGAGGGCATCGAGAACAACTACGAGTTCGTCAAGCCCGGCGGCGCCTTCTACGTCTTCGCGAAGACGCCGTGGGGCACGGACATGGAATTCGTCGAGGAGGCCATCCGCCGGAACCTCCTCATCATCCCGGGCAGCGTGTTCAGCGAGCGAAGCACCCACTTCCGCCTGTCGTACGCCACCGATGACGAGACGCTTCGGCGCGGGATCGAGATACTGAACGATCTTGCGGCCGGGTGACGCCCCCTCCCCTCGTCTTTCAGCCCGCCAAGAGCCGGAAGCTACCAGATTTGTAGCGGCTCAGCGCGAAGCCGAAGGGCAGAACCTAACTAGCACCATCACAAGCATTTAGGCGGTGCCTCCGGCGCCGTCGGGCTCTTTCTCTACGGGCGGCGTCGGGGCTCGCCCCGCGCGTGCACCTTTCCCGAAGAAATATCCGAAGTTACAAACCACACGCTCGCAAGCACTTGAGCCCCCTCTCCCGCCGCGGCCGCGCGCCCGCGGCACGCACCTTGCTCTACTACGGGCCGAACGGACTCAGCCGCGCCGCTCCAAGGCGCTCTGGAAGGACACCCGATGGCGATTCGAGAGAAGAACGAGGGCGCGACCGTGGTGCTGGTGCCGGACGGAAGCATCACCTGGCGGACGCAGCCCGAGTTGAAGGACGCCCTCGACGACGTGTCCGCCCGCGGACGGAGGCACGTGATCATCGACCTGACGCACGTCCGCGAGATCTCCGGCTACGGGCTCGGCCTGCTCGCTTCGCGCTGCAGCCGCCTGCGGCGCGACTCCGGCGACATCCGGCTGGCCAACGCCTCGGGCCTGGTGCGGCGGGCGCTCGAAGTGACCAACCTCGACCAGCTTTTCGAACAGTTCGACACGGCGGACGGCGCCGTCCGCAGCTTCAGCATCATGGACCAGGGTGAAATCGAAGAGGAGTGATCGATGAAGAAGCTTGACGGGCGGAAGGCCGTCCTGCACCTCATCAAGGCCTACGAGGAGGAGGACCGGCTCTACGAGGACATCGAACGCGCGGCCCTCGAGCAATGCGACGTGCTGAGAGACGGCCGCGACCCCGCACGGCTTCGTGAGATCGTCGACCGCCAGCGAGACCTGTCCGAGCAGATCGGCAAGATCGAAGCGGGCATCGCCCCGCTTCGCGAGCACTGGGAGCTCATGCGCGACTCCCTCGCCGACCCGGAGATCCGCACGCTCGCCGAGGTGCTCGATGCTCTGCTCGAGCGCCTGATCGACCGCATCCACACGATCGTGGAAGTCGAAAGAACCAACTCCGAAGAACTGCTCGCCCCAACCTCACGCAGGAGCGGCTGATGCAAGTCACCCGGATCCTCATCGCCGATTCCGACCTTCAGGCCTTCGACCGGCTGGGCGCCGACCTGACGGCCCGCGGCTGCGAGGTGTTTGTCGCCGTGAACGCCGAGGACCTCACCGTGGCCGCGGCCGTTCACGCCCCGGAGGCCGTCGTTCTCGACCCCGCCCTCTTTGACGGCGACGGCGCCGCGGCGGCCAAGTCCCTCCTCGCCAACTATCCCGCCCTGCTCGTCGCCCTGATTGCTGAAGACGACGGGGCGCCCGCCGCGCCCGGCTTCGAGGTGCTGCGAAAGCCCTTCACCGCGGCGGAGTTGATCCAGGCGCTCGACCGCGCGGCCGAGGTCCGCCGCCTGCGGGACGAGAACCGCGTGCTCCGAACCGATTCCGAAGAGCGCGACGGGCCGGAAGACCTGGCCATTCGCAGCCCGCAGATGGTCGACGCCCTGCGGCAGGCGGCAACGGCCGCCGACACGTCCGAGCCGGTCGTCCTCTGCGGTCCGCCCGGCACGGAGAAGGACATCGTCGCTCTCTACATCCACCGGTGCAGCGCCCGCGCACGCGGGCCCTTCGTCCGCTTCCACTGCGGCCGCGGCCCGGTCGGACTCGAAGAGGCGCAACTGTTCGGCCGCGGCTCGGGCGAGCGGCAGGCCGGACGGCTTGCCGTCGCCGACGGCGGCACGCTGTTCCTCGACCACATCGACGAACTCTCGCCCCCGTGCCAGGCGAAGCTCCTCCGCTTCGTCGACGAGGGCCAGTTCCTGCCCGCGGGCGCCCCGCCCGTGCGCGCCGACGTTCGCATCGTCTGCTCGATCGGCCGCGACCTCGGCGCGTGCGGCGATGGGGAGCGCGTCCGCGAAGACCTGCTTCACCGGCTCGGCGCGTTTTCCATCACGGTGCCCCCGCTCTCGGCGCGGCCCGCCGACGTGCTCCCACTGGCCCGCCGGTTCCTCCGCCGCTTCGCAATCGAAACGTCGAAGGACCTTCGCGGCATCAGCCCCGCCGCCGAGCGCCTCATCGTCGAATACGAATGGCCCGGCAATGTCGCCGAACTGCGCGACTGCATCCGCACGGCCGTCACGGCCGCGCGGGGCTGCATCGTGCTGCCGGAAGACTTGCTCGGCGGCCCGTGCAGGCACGAGGCCGGCTCCGGCATCACAGGCCCGACGCTCGAGGACGCGCAGCGCCAACTCATCGTGCGCACGCTCGAGGAGATGAACGGCGACCCGGCCGCGACGGCACAACGCCTTCGGGTGCCGCTCGCCGTGCTGGCCGCCAAGCTAAAACGCTACCGCGAAGAGGGGCTCATCGCCCCCGCGACGACTCCGGCAGGGAGGCGGGACTAGTGCTCGACCTGAAAGACGTCTGGACCGAATACAAGGAGACGGGCAATCCGGACGTCCGCGAACGGATCATCGTCGACTGCCTGCCCCTCGTGAAGTACGTCGTCGGGAAGGTCGCAGCCACCGCGCCGTCGCAGTGCGATCGCGAGGAACTCATCCAGTGCGGCATCTTCGGCCTCATCGACGCCATCGATCGCTTCGATCCCGGCAAAGACACCAAATTCGAAACGTACGCCATTCTGCGGATCCGCGGCGCCGTCATCGACGAGCTGCGATCGCGTGACTGGGTCCCGCGCGGCAAGCGGAAGATGGCGCGGAAGGTCGAGACGATCGCGTGCGAACTCGAGGCCCGCAACGGCCAAGTCCCGAGCGTCGACGAACTGGCCGACGCGATGGGCGTCCCGCACGACGAGATGCAGGAAATCCTCGAGGAGACCAGCTTCGTGACATTCGTGTCGCTCAACGAGCCGAAGGGCGGACAGGGCGACGGCGACCGCGGCGGGTCGATGGCCGACCTGCTGCGCGACTCGACCACGTCGGAGCCCGGCAGCCGCATCGAACTCGAGGAGAAGACGCGAGCCCTTAGCCGCGCCATCACCGAGCTGCCCGAGCAGGAGCGAGTCGTCGTCACGCTCTACTACTACGAGGAGATGCGGCTCAAGGACATCGGCGAGGTATTCGGCGTGTCGGAGTCGCGCGTCTCCCAGATTCACGGCCGGGCTCTCGTGCTGCTCAAGATGAGGATGAACGAACTCCTCGGCGAGTAGGCCCCGCCCCGCCCAAGCCCCAACTCCCCGCCCCGAAACGCTAAAGCCCTGCGTTCGTCAGACGATAACCACGTTGACAGATGGGGCGTCGGACGCCCCGGCAGGCAGGGTAGAATGAGCAGCAACCACTGGAACTACGACGACTTGCAGGACATCTTCGGCCGCCACTCCCACGATGAGAACGAGCGAGCCGCACACCTCGCACTCGTGCGGAAGCGCCTGAAGACCGGCTTCTATCTGACCGAGCAGGCGGCGCTCCAGACCGCCAGCAAGATGGCGCATCTCTTCGACGATCCGCTCGATCCGCCGGCCGCATAGCCCCTCCCCGCGCGCCAATCGTACACGCTCCGGAAACACGTAGGGGTGTTGAAGAAGCTCGTTTCTTGCCCCGAAGGTGCAAGATTCGCTAGCCCAGGGCGAAGGCCCTGGGTAGCGGATTCGTCTCGAGTCAAGCCCTGTAGGGGCGTTATAGAGTTTTCTATCGCCCGTTCAGGGCTTCCCTGTCTGACCCACACTCTCCCAGGGCTTCGCCCTGGGCTGGTGAATTCGAGCCTTTCAGGCTCAGGAAGGCGATTCCTCAACAACCCCCACGTCTTTCAGAAAAGTCCCCGTCTGACTGCGCCGCTCGCCCCGCCCGAAACCTGAACTCTGAGCGTTCAGCTGAACGCTCAGAATCCGAATTGATCGCGAGGGACCCGGCGGGAACATCTGCTACGTCCCGCTGACTGGACGCAATGTCGCCCGCTCTTGACTTCCCTCGCCCGTTCCGGTGTAATTCCGTCCGGCTCCACGGACTCCGCGTATGAAGAACGGATTGCTCTGGGCCGCCCTCGTCATCTTTGTCGGCGCGGCGATCGCAAGCACCGCCTGGCGGCGCGTCGCCGTGCGCGATCACCAGGCCGAGGGCGGCATCGTCTCGATGGCGCCGAACGTGACCGAGATCGTCTTCGCCCTCGGACTTGAAGACCGCCTCGTCGGCATCAGCACCGCGTGCGACTACCCGCCCGAGGCACTTGCCATCCCGAAGGTCGCGGACTTCGGCGTGCCCGACATCGAACTCATCTACGCGCTCAAGCCCGAGCTGGTCATCGCAACGGAATTCCGCGATCCCGAATCGATGGAGGCCATCCGCCTGTCCGGGGCCGAGCCCGTCATCGTCCCGCAGGGCAGCGTCGAGGAGGTGCTGGCCGCGATCGAAGAGATCGGCAGGAAGACGGGCGTGCCCGAGAGGGCCCGCGCCTATGCTGACGCGCTCCGCGAGCGCATCGCCCGGGCGACCGTCGACGTGCCCGACGACCAGCGCCCGCGCGTCTACGTCGAGCTCTCATCGCAGCCGCTCAGCACGGGCGGCAAGGGCTCGTTCCTCGACGAGCTGATCCATCGCGCCGGCGGCAGGAACATCGCGGGCGACATCGAACGCGCGTGGACCATCATCAGCCCCGACGATGTCGTCGCGAAGGATCCCGACATCATCATCGCCACGCTGATGACTCCTCAGTACGGCCGCGACGCCAGCTATCTTGTCGAGCAGCGCATCGGCTGGTCGGGCGTCAGCGCCGTCAAGTCGGGCTGGATCGTGACCGACCTGGATTCCGACCTGATCCTGCGGCCGGGCCCGCGTCTCGCGCAAGGCCTCGAAAAGCTGGCGGCCCTCTTCGCGAAACATCGAGAGGAGACGGTCCGATGACGCCGCGGAAGAAGCTCATCACCGGGCTCGTCGTGCTCTCGGCCGTGTTGCTGCTCGCGTTTTTCTGGTCGCTCCTCGCCGGGCACGCGCACGTTCCCATCGGCGAGATGTTCTCGGACAAGTACGCCCCGCTCGTCAAGCTTCGCGCGGCTCGGGCGCTCTTGGCCATCATCGTCGGCGCGGGGCTCGCGGTCGCCGGGCTGATCCTGCAGGCCGTGCTTCGGAACCCGCTTGCCGATCCCTACGTGTTAGGCGTGTCCTCAGGCGCCGGGCTCGGCGCGGCGCTCGCGATGCTGGCCGGCCTGGCCGCGTTCGGCGCGTGGCTGATCTCCGGCGTGGCCTTCGTCGGCGCCATCGTCACCATCATGCTCGTCTACGCACTCGCCCGCGTCGGCAAGTCCGTCCCCGTGTACACGCTGCTCCTGTCGGGCGTCATCGTCAACGCGGTCGCGAGCAGTCTGCTCATCTTTCTCGCCCACACGGCCATCGCCCGCGGGAGCGGCCTGCGGAGCGTGATGTGGTGGCTGCTCGGAAGCTTGCAGGTCTTCGAGATGTGGCCCATCGTTGTCGCAGGCGCCACGGTCGCCGCGGGCATCGCCATCACGCTCCTCTTCACGCGCGACCTGAACGCGCTTTCGATCGGCGAGGAGCCGGCGGCGCATCTCGGCCTACGGGTTGAGCGCACGAAGAAGTGGCTCTTCCTGCTCTCGTCACTGATGACGGGGGTCGCGGTCGCGGCGAGCGGCCTCATCGGATTCGTGGGCCTGATCGTCCCGCACGGCGTGCGGCTGGTCGTCGGGCCGGACAACAAGGTGCTCGTGCCGCTGTCGGCTCTGGCCGGCGGGACGTTCCTCATCATCGCCGACATCATCGCCCGCACGGCCCGCCCGTCGGGCGAGCTGCCCATCGGCGTCATCACCGCCTTCGTCGGCGGCCCGTTCTTCATCTACCTGTTGCGGCGGCACCGCGGGAGGATGTCGCGGTGAACGTGCTCCAGATCGACAACATCACGTGCGGCTACGGCGGCGAGCCCGTCATCAAGGGGCTCTCGCTCGACGTCGCGGGCGGCGAGTTCCTCGGCGTGCTCGGCCCGAACGGATCCGGCAAGACGACGCTGCTCCGCGCCATCGGCGGCATCATCCCGCTCGAGAGCGGCCGCGTCGCCGTCAACGGCGTCGACCTCACGGCGCTCGACCGCCGCGACATCGCCCGGCAGATCGCATGCGTCATGCAGGACAGCGCCGTCGCCGCCGGGTCCGGCCATCTCGCGTTCTCGGTCCGCGACGTCGTCACGATGGGCCGCACGCCCTACCTCGCCCGCACCGGCTGGGAGACGGCGGCTGACCGCGGGGCCGTCGAGCGGGCGCTCCAGCAGGCCGAGGTCGCCCACCTCGCGGACCGCGCGGTCACCGAACTCAGCGGCGGCGAACGGCAGCGGACCCTTATCGCGATGGCGCTCGCCCAGGACTGCGACATCGTGATGCTCGACGAGCCGACCAACCATCTCGACATCGCGCACCAGATCGGCATCCTCGATCTGTTCGCGGCGCTCAACCGCGACGCCGGCACCACGGCGGTCGGCGTGTTCCACGACCTCAATCTTGCGGCGGAGTATTGCGAGCGGATTCTGCTCTTGAAGGACGGCGAGGTCGCCTGCCTCGGCACGCCGGAGGAGACGCTCACGGAGGAGACCGTCGCGGCCGTCTACGGAGCGTCGGTAACCGTCCGGCCCAACCCCGTTACCGCCCGCCCGCACGTCTTTCTCCGGCGGCGGTGAGCCGCTGTGTCCTCCTCTGTGTGCCCGTCATTGTTCATCGAGCACGATTACTTTCCGGGCCTCTGCTGGTGACAACCCCGTCCAAACCGAGGCATCCCCTTCTCGCTGCGCCTCCAGCGACACTTCCACATCGAATAACCCGGCTTTGTCATTGAAGCGATACCGAACTGTCTTCAGCACCCCCCTGTGCGGCCCGCGCGTGACGTCCCTCCCCAAAACATGAAGGGTTTGCTCCGGCAGTTGCACCCTCTCACCGATGTTCGCGCGGAGCCGCGGAACGCAGTCGCTTCTTTCGTATTCAGCATACTTCCGAAATGAAGGGATGAGGAGAACGAGCGACGCGACGAGCGTCACCACGAGAACTGCTATGACAGCAACCTAGGTAGTCCTTGCCCTGCTCATACCCCCTCCCCTACCCCCCCTTCACCCTCTCCTTCAGCGCCTCGTAACCGTAGTGGGCGAAGAGGCAGTCGAGGAGGACCATCGCGGTATAGGCCTCGGCGACGGGCCAGATGCGGGCGACAATGGTGGGGTCGCGCCGCGTGATGGCCGCCAGGTCCTTGTTCTCGAGCGTGTACTTGTCGATCGTGTGCTGAGGCTTGTCGATCGTCGGCGTCGGCTTCACGGCCAGCCGCGCGACGACCGCCTGCCCGCTGCTCAGCCCGCCCGTCACGCCGCCGGCGTTGTTCGAGTCGAACACGACCTTCCCGCCTTCGGCCTTCATCTGGTCGTTGTTCTCGCTCCCGGTCATGTCCTTGACGCCGAACCCGGCTCCGACCTCGACGCCCTTGACCGCGCCGATCCCGAGCATCGCGCCGAGCAGGCCGTCGAGCTTCGCGAAGACCGGCTCGCCCAGCCCGGCCGGGACGCCGAGCGCGACGACCTCGGCGACGCCGCCGGCCGAGTCGCCCGTCGCGGAGATCTTGTTGCACGCGTCCGTCATCGCCTGGGCCGCGTCGATGTCGGGGCAGTTGACGACGTGGTGCACGCCGTACTTCTCGCGGATCTGCTTGGGCTCGACGGCGGGCGCGGTCGCTCGAATCTGGTCGATCTCGTCCTCGACCTCGGCGAGCACCTTCATCTTCTCGAGGAACCGCATCTCGCGGGTGATCCGCCCCTTGACATAGATCTCCTGGTAGAACGGATCGAGGTCGCACCGCATCTGCTTGTAGGCCTCGCACGACTTGAGCGCGGCCGCGTGGTCGGGCTCGTCGCAGCGGACGCCGGCGATCTCGCGCACATAGGCGAACACGTCGATGCCGCGGGCCCGGAGGACCTTCTTCGCGACCGAGCCCGCGGCGACGAGGGTCGACGTGTAGCGCCCGCTGAAGAACCCGGCGCCGATCGCGTCGTCGTCCGGCCCGTACTTCATGAAGGACGCGTACGAGGCGTGGCCCGGCCGCGGCGTGCGGTTCGTGTCCTGGTACTGCTTGATGTGCACGAAGTGGCGGTCGAGGTTCGGGATGACGACGACGAGCGGCGTGCCGTTCGTGTGATCCTTGTTGCCCGCGTCCTCGACGGTGTCGGCGACGTTGATGCCCGAGTAGATGACGGGCAGGTCGGGCTCTTTGCGGGGCGAGGAGAGTTCGTCGGCCCCCGGCTTTCGGAGCAGCAGGTCGCCGTAGATCTCCTGCTCGGTGAGCAGCATCCCGGGCGGGACGCCGTGGAGGATACTGGTCAGCCCCTCCTGATACGAGCCGCCGGCAACGGTCACCTGGAAGTTACGTCCGAAGTGGCATCCGAGCATAGCTTGCCTCCTGCGTTAAGAATCACAGCCCTTGTCCCAAGGCCGGAGCATTGTACCGAAATCGCGGGAATCTTCAAGAGGCGCTGCGGGCCGCGCGGCGGGCCTACGCCTTCTCCATCGCCTCGACGAGGCGGGTGTATTTCTCGTGGATGACGTTGCGGTCGAACTGCGCCATCTCACGGAGCATCTCGTCCGTCTCCGCGTCGTCGAAGTAGCCCATCGACGCCACGAAGAACTGCGTCTCCTCTTTCTTCTCGTGGGGCGGGTAGAAATCGATCAGCTCGCCCATGATCTGGGTTACCTTCTGGAGTGCGTCGCCGCTGCCGCGAAGGTGCAGTTCCTGCGCGGCGACGAGGAGCGTCGTGCGCTCGCGGACGAACTCGTGCTCGCGCTTCAGCTCGGCCATCGTCCGGGCAAGCTCGTCGGCCGGCGACTTCGCGGCCAACTGAGCAAACAGAATCGTCTCCTCCTTGCCGTGGTGGGTCAGATCGGCGAACGTCCGCATAAAGTCCACGACCACGTCGACGACATCGTGGTCGACCTCGCCGCAGGCGTTCATCCGCTCGACCTGTCTCTTCATCACCTCGAGCATGCGGTCGATGAGGCGATGCTCGGCGGCGAGGCGTTCGATCGGCGTCATACTCATCTCCTTCGTCCCGGCCTGTGATCGACCCCGAGTTTAGCACCGTCCCGCCGGAATGCAATGCGCAGTCGGGGAGCGCTTCGTGTCTGCTTGCTCATCGAAGAGAGAGAACATCGAGCAGCGGGCGGAGGTCCCGCTCGACCACGGCGTGCGTCGCCGCGGCCGAGACCGACTCGCGCGACGGGCAGAACGAGACGGAGACGGCCGCCTCGCGGAACATCTCGATGTCCGACGGACTGTCGCCGACGGCCGCTATCTCCTCGCACCCGACGCCGAGCGCCCCCGCGATCCCGCGCAGCACCTCGCCCTTGTGCTCGTAGGGAACGAGGATGTCGATCTCGCCCGTCAGGCGTCCGTCGAGCGCCTGGATCCGGTTGGCATGGATGTGCCCGACGCCGAACTCGTCGTGGAACCGATCGGCGACGCAATGCAGCCCGTTGCTGATCACGGCCACGTCCACGCCCGCGTCGCTCAGCGCGCCCATCAGCTCGGCGCATCCGGGCATGAGGGGCACCTCGGCCGCGGCCTCACGGAGCAGGCCGGCGGGCGCGTCCCGCCACACCGCGACGTCCATCCGCGCGAACGTGTCGTAGTCGAACTCGTCCGCTCGGTAGCGGTCCCAATAGGGCTCGCCGTGCGACTCCCACGTCCCGAGCTTGCGGTGCATGATTTCCCACACGGTCGGGTCGTCGGTTAGCACGCCCTCCATGTCGAACGCAACGAGCTTGATCGGACACTTAGCCATAGATAGGACCGTCCTGATTCAACCGTCTTGCGGCGCAAGCGCGGAGAGTAGCATAAGCTCAACAGAGATCCTTCGCTCACGCTCAGGATGACAGGGAGTAGGGCCTTTCATTGTTGTCATTCTGAGCGAAGCGAAGAATCTCATCTTCGTTCGTCGCCCACTTTCTTACCTTCATCCGTTCCGGTGTCCGCCGCGAAGCTGGCCGCAGGCCGCGGCGATGTCGCGCCCGCGGCGATAGCGCTCCGTCACGCCGACGCCCTTCGCCTCGAGCACGGCCTTGAACTCGGCGGTCTCGTCACGCGTCGGCTCGCGGAACGCCGCGCCCTCGACGCGGTTGAACGGGATCAGATTGACCAACGCCTTCAGGTCGCGGGCGATCCCGGCGACGGCCTCGGCCGCCTCGGCGCTCGTGTTGACGCCGCCCAGGAGCACGCACTCGATCAGGATCCGCCGGCCCGTCACGCGCGCGTAGTTGCCGCACGCGTCGAGCACCTCGGCCAGCGGATGCGTCGCGCCGACCGGCATCAACTCGCGCCGCTGCTCGTCGAACGGCGAGTTGAGCGAGAGCGCAAGATTGGGCCGCACGCCGAAGGCCGCGAGCGCGTGGATGCCGACCGGGATACCGGCCGTCGACACGGTCAGGCGACGGGCGCCGAGCCCGAACCGCCGCTCGTCGGCCAGCGCCTCGAGCGACGGGATGACGGCCGCCAAGTTGAGCAGCGGCTCGCCCATCCCCATGAAGACGATGTTCCGCAGCTCGCCGGTCGCCCGCGCGAGCGCCATCACCTGGCCGAGAATCTCCGCGACGGTCAGGTTCCGCCTGAAGCCCCCTGCCCCGGTCGCGCAGAAGACGCATCCGAGCGGGCAGCCCGCCTGCGACGAGATGCAGAACGTGTGGCGGCCGTCGTCGTTCATCCAGACGCACTCGATCCGCTCGCCGTCGTCGAGCTCGAGCAGCAGCTTGCCGGTCGCGCCGTCTTCGGACGTGAGGCGCTCGACTTCACTGGGGCCCTCAATTCGGAACGACTCAGCCAGCCGCTCGCGCAGGTCCGCGGGCAGGTTGCTCATCGCATCGAACGAGTCCACGCGGCGCCCATACGCCCATTCGAGAATCTGCGCGAGGCGATAGCGCGGCTGCTCCCCGGCCGCCAGCCATTCCGCCAACTCGTCGGGCGTCACGTCCAGGATGTGTCGGCGTTCAGTGTCCACGGCTCTCCGCTCGTGCAGTGCGTTTGTGCTTCGGGATTATAGGCGAAATGCCGCCGACCGCCAACCTCGGCGGGCTACGTGGAGTGGATGCTCTGAACTCGGGGAATCTCGAAGGCGGTGGGACCGAAGGGAGTCGGCTGGAAGGCCCCCACCGTGGCACGGGCGTCCCGTCCGTGAGTCCCACGGGTATCTTGCCCGTGAGGTGCACGCCCAAGATGGGCGTGTGACGCACGGCCAAGATGGCCGTGCCACGAGAAATGGGAATCCACTGACTCCACCACCCCGCGATTCGAATGTCCACTCGGCTACTTGTACACGACGTCCAGCTTCTTGAGCCGCGCGGCCGCGGCCCTGCGCTCGGCGGGCTTGAGCCAACTCACGATCTCGCGGTAGAGCTGAATCCAATACTTCTGCCAGTACGTGCGGGGCGTCGAGCCGCCCATCCGTCGCACGCGGACGCCGCCCTCGTCGGGAAAGATGGAGCACTTTACCTCGGCGATGTCGCGGGTCTCGTACATCACGTCGGCGTAGCGGCCTTCGGTGAAGGTCGCGAAGCGGTCGTAGCAGCTCCGGTGCGCCGTGATGTACTCGGCCATCCGCGCCGCCAGAATCGGCCGTGCGAACGCGTAGTGATCGGGACTGAAGTGCTTCACGCCACCGCCCCGCACGTTGACGGGAAACACGTCCTGAAGCTCATACGGCGCCGGGCCGACCATGCTCGCGAGCACGACGACGTGCACCGGGCACTCCTCGAAGTCATACCACGGATCGTAGCCGGTGGCGACAGCGATCGCGCGCCGCATCGGGCCGTGCGAGGGGGACTGATAGAACGGCCGCCGCACCGAGCACTGGAAGAAGACAAGGAACCGCTTATCCTCGGGCGGCTCGTACTCGTTGATGACGAAGTTGTGGAACGCGAGGACGGACTCCTCTTCGAGGTCGAGCCACGTCCCCGGCTGGAGCTCGGTCGCTCCGACCGCGGCGATCGCCCGCTTGCGCACTTCTTCCCGGCTCATCCCGTGGTCTCGCTGTCTGACTTTAGGCCGCCTCTGCGAGGCGGCGAAATCGCCCGCTCGCAGAGCGGGCCTACACACGGCACACGCTCATTGCATGGTCTCGCCGAGCGAACGGATGAAATCGAGGTCGAGCGCGCCCTTCGCGCCCCAGCCGCGCTTGCCCTTCGGGATCTCCGGGCGGAACTGCTCGTAGAAGCCGTACGCCGCCTCGTTGAGCGCGTCGGGCTCGAGCGACGCGGCCAGGTCGGCCATCGCCGCCCGCACGGCGTCGAGGTCCTCGCCGAACTTGCTCGCGAGATACTTTTCGACCTTCCCCGGCTCGATGGGCTTGTCCTTGACGACCGCTCGGATACCGTCGTCGGTGTTCTTAGCGGGGAGCGCACGGCCGCAGACCTCGACCCAGAACTCCTCGCCGAGCCCGACCTTCTTCGGCGGGCCGCCGTCCGGCCCTTTCCGCGTGCCATAGATGCCCAGCATCCGCCCCTTGCTCTGCGCGTTCAGCCCCGCGAGACACTTGCCGAACGTGAGCGCCGCGTCGCGGTCGTACCCCAGCCGCTCGGCGACGACGGCGCCCCAGAGCGTCAGCACCGGCGCCCGATTGATCATCACCTGCTCAGCCATCGCTATTCTCCGCATTGTTCAAGCGGCCGTTTCTCGCTCGACGACGCGCGCTAGGGCGGCGATCGCCTTCTCTTCGGCGCGCCCCATCGCCAGGAGCCAGTCGGCGAACCGCTGCCTCCCTTCCAGCGTTGCGAAGATGTCGCGAGCGGTCTCCAGGCGCCGTCCGCCGTCCCAACTGAGGTGCGGGTTCTTGGCGCCGAAGTAGATCCGCTCCCAGGCCTCCGACGTCGGAAGGGCCGACCCGAAGCCGGGCGCACCCTGTGCGTTGATCATGCCCAACAGTTCGCGGTATGCCTCGACCGCCTCTTCGATGTCGTCCTGCGACGGCGTGTCGAACAACTCGGCGACCTCACGCAGGTAGAGGATCGCGTGGACTCTCGCCAGGGTGAGCACGTCGAACCGCCATAGCAGCAGGTGTTCGCGCGAGTCATACTCCTCGAGTTCCGGATCAAGCTGCTCGGGCACCAGGGAAGCATGTGCCGCGTACGCCGCGGGCCCGTAGGCCATGCGATGTCCGGTGCCGCCCTGGCTCCTCGACTCACTGCTCGCGTCCGCCCTGGCGTTCGCCACGGCACAGCGAAGAGCACCGAGAACCGCGTCTTTCGGCTCGAGCCGATCGGTGAGCTTCCCGAACGTGAGGACGTAGCCGACATCACCGAGCGGGAGCGGGACGTAGTCGTCGGGAGCCTGGTCCCGGTCCGCGTACCGTCGCCCGAAGAACGTCTCGGTGGGCCGATCGTAACCTGCCAGCACCGCGAAGCGGTCGGTCTGCCATTCCGTGGCCACGACCGGATGACCGATGTGAATCGAGTGAGCGGCCACACGCCAGAGCTCGTCCGGGTCAGTCCTGTAGGCAATCGTGTACTCGCGACCGATGGCCTTGCAGAGGTTGTCGATGCCCCTCTCGAAGTGATGCGGATGTGCGAAGAGCGCTCCCCCGGCGCCCGAATCCAGCGTCGAGCGCGCCCACCCGATGTCGAAGGCCGCGCCAGTTGTTCCGGCGAGATACCTGCGCGAGACCTCCGGGGCGATCGCGTCGAGACAGATGCGCAGCGCGGACACGACCATGAGGTCGTCGGTGTTGGTGTCCCGGTCACCCCACGGCAGCTTTGGGATGCGCTCGATGACGTGCTCGTCCGGCTCAGACATCGACACCGTTTACTTCCCTCTCAACGGTCGCTCGCCAGCAGCTTCGATATCGCGCGCAATTCGCCCCAATGGCAGTTCTGATGCTGGACGGTCATGACGAGCCACTCGCGCCGGGGGTTGTCGCGGTTTGGATCGCCGGGAGGCAGCCCGGGGCTCTCGGGGATCCCCTTCAGGTCAGCATCGGCGATGCGGTCGAGGTACGCCTCGGTCTTCTCGCGCACCTCGCGCCAGTAGGCGATCAGGGCCTCCTTCGACTCGACGACCTCGCGTATCTGCTCCTCGGTCGGGTCAGGAGCGCGGAAGAGCCAGAACGCCTCCGGGATGTCGTCGACGCCTTCGAGGACGCAGCCGACATGGAAGCGCTCCGTCACGGCGATGTGGCCGAAGATCCAGACGGGCGCATTGATGTCCGGCCGCGGCCGGACACACAGCGCGTCGTCGGGAATCGTCTCGAACGTCCGAATCGCCCAGTCCATCGTGTAGTTCAGCAGCCACTTGAACAACTCGCGCTCGCTCATGTCCGTGTACATGAAAGGCTTTTCGTCCATCGCGTGATCTCCCTGCGCCCGCTATTTGCCCCCGCTGCTGCTGAAGCGCTGGATCACCTGCGGTTCGTCGGACGGCCCGACGCGCTCGACAGAGTCCTCGTATTGCCCGGACGTGTATTTGAACACGACGCTCCGCCAGAACGTCTGCGCGGGACCGTTCTCCCGGACCTGCCGCAATTGCCACCGCCCGGGAAAGGCATCGAACAGCGTGTGGGCCACGTTCGTCCCGATCCCGCGCCGCCGGAACTTCCGAAGCACGAAAAACTCCGCGATGTCGTAGTCGGCCCCCGGCCACATCCCGGTCGTGTCGACCACGGCGAAGCCCGCGAGTTTTCCGTCCACGCGTATCAGGAAGAACCGGTTCTTCTCGTTGCCCCAGAATGCCTCGTCGCGGCACCCGAACAGGCCGTCCTCTCGGCACTTGAAGCCGGTGAACTCAGAGAAGTCGTACACGTAGAACATGCCGAGGTTCTTGAGAACGCCGATCTCCTTCGGCCCCGCTCCAGCCAGGTCAATATCCTCGCTCATTTCCGCACTCCTTTCTTGATCCGCCGCTTCCTGAGCTTCTTCAGCACGCCAATTGTACGCTTCCGGTCGACAATCTGCACCGAAATGTCGGGATCGCCGGTCTTGAGCTCGCACGGCTCGACGGTCGCGAGGATGCCGTGCATCCGCCGCCCCTTGTCGAGATGCTCGCGGAGCATGCGCGACTCGCGCGCGTTGTCGAGATAGCGCCTCAGTTGCCGCACATGCTCGCGCGCCAGCCGCCCGCGTTTCAGCTCGACGAGGATCAGCTCGTTCGCCTTCGCGCCGAGGAACACCATGTCGACGATGTGCTTGTCCGGCCGGGCGCCTTCGCCGACCTCCGTGAAGATGTGGTGCTGGCGGTCGAGGAGCCGGACGCGCTGCCGGAAGAGGAGCCGGGGCTCGGCCTCGATCGCATCCTCGAGGTTCCGCTCGGTGTCGACGGCCTCGTACTCGGCGTGGAGGACGCGGTGCATCTGCTTCGCCTTCTTCGCGCCAACGCCGCGGAGCCCGCGGAACTCCGCCTCGGTCGCGCCGACGATCCGCTCGACGCTGCCGAAGTGCTGCAGCACGTCGCGGGCGAGCACCATCCCGCAGCCGGGCAGCATCTCGACGACGCGCCGCTGCAGGTCGGGCAGGTCGACGGCCTTGCGCTTCGGAATGAGCGAGATCTCCGGGATGCCGATCTGCTCCTGCCGAGCCATCATCGCGATCAGCGCCGCAGTCTCGTCGACGTCGGCCGTCGACAACACGTTGAGCCCGTAGAGCAGCATCATCGACGAGAGCGCGCCGCGGACCGCCTGCGGATCGAACATCGTGTACTCGTAGTTGACCTTGCCCTCGACGATGAGGATCGGGATTCGGAAGTGCTCGCGGAGGTAGATGGCGCTCGTGAAGAGCGTCTTCTCCATGATGCCTTTGAGGAACCCGCCGCCGGTGCGGCGCTCGATCGCGACCCGCTTGCTGACGACGTAGCGGTCGACGTTCCCCTCGTCTTCCGTGATGGGCACGATGGCCATGCCCATCCCGGCGAGCAGCGCCGCCGGCCGCCCCTTCGGCTTCGTCGCCGAGACAAACACCGCGGACAGATCGACCGCTCCCGTCTTCGCCATGGCTATTGCTCCCTTGCTTCCTCAAGAACAGAGATCCTTCGCTAACGCTCAGGATGACGGCTATTGCTCTGCAATAGCTGGCAGTTGCTTCGCAACTGCTCCAGAGGGTGAGACGTGTCATTCCGAGCGGAGCGAGGAATCTCTGCGTCGTCGCACGTGTCAGTCGTCAGCGCGGCATCGCCCCTCAGTTCTCAATATCGAGCGTCCGCTGGACGGCGCGGCGCTGCGTCGGAACCGGGCGCCGAAGGCCGACGAGGTCCGCCAGGCGCCCCGCGTTCTTGACGGCGTGGCCCGCCTGATCGTTGTTGAAATAGGTGTACACGTCGAGGCCGTCCTTCAGGTGCGTCTTGACGCGCCGCGCGGCGGCCTCGAGCATCTCGTCGGAATACGATCCGTGGTACTTTTCCTCGCCCGGCCCGTGGAACCGCAGATACGTCCAGTCGGCCGTAAGCAGGTACGGATGCTCCGGGATGAGGTCGTGGATGACGAGCGCGGCGCTGTGCGCCCGGAGCACGTCGTACACGTCGTCGCACAACCAGCTCGGGTCGCGGAACTCGACCGCCCATCGGAGATGCGCCGGGCAGATGTCGAGGAACGCGTCGAGCCGCTTCGCGTCGGCCTCGAACCGCGGCGGGAGTTGAACGAGGATCGGGCCGAGCTTCTCGCCCAGCTCGCCGACCGCTTCGAGGAACATCGCGAGCGGCTCCTCGCAGTTGACGAGCCGCCGGCTGTGGGTGAGCCGCCCGTTCATCTTCATCACGAAGCAGAAGTCGTCGGGGCTGCGGCGCCGCCATCCCGCACACACGTTCGGCCGCGGCATGTGGTAGTAGCTCGTGTTGATCTCGACCGTGTCGAAGTGGCGGCAGTAGAACTCGAGCCACTCGCGCGGTTTCACGTCCGGCGGATAGAACACCTCCCGCCAGTGTTTGTACGTGAAGCCCGACGTACCGATGCAGGCCCTGCCGCTCATCGCACTCCTCCGCACGGGCCGACCTTCCGGCACAAGCGCTGATAGATCGCGGCGGCCATCGGGGCGAGGTTGCGCGTGTCCGCCTCGTTGTACGTCAGCAGCTTCTCGAGCGCCGCGGAACTGCCCCGCTCGTACGCCCGCCAGAGCCGCACGGCCTCGAACCCGTCGACCTCGACGACCGACGGGTCGCGGACGATGCCGAGCGCGCGCTCGACGCCCTTCATCCCGCCCGTCAGGCCGGCCCGCCGGCCGGCGAAGCACAGGTCGAGGTGCGGGAAGTCCCATCGGAGGCCCGGGAAGTTGACGGATAGAAACGGGACGTCGAACGGCCTGCCGAAGTACGTCACGAGCAGCTTGCAGCCGTCGAGCGCCGCGCGGATCGCCGGCTCGGTCAGGCCGCGCCCCTTGACGAGCGCGCCGTGCCGGCGGCCGTCGTAGATGCCGACGACCGTCACGTCGTGGTGGTGGGCGCTCAGGCCCGTCGTCTCGATGTCGAGGTAGCGGACCGCGTCGCCGAACGCCTCGAGCAGCATCCAGTGTTCGGCGGGCGGGAGGTGTCGCGCGAAGAAGCTGGCGTCGCCGCGTTCGAGCGCGGTCGCCCACTTGCGCACCTCGCGGCGGAGGGAGCGTCGGCGGGACTCAGAAAGCCCAGGCACCTCGTCCGCCTCCAGGAACGCGGTCCAGTCCGCAATCCCTGCGGCCCAGATGGCCTGCTCGCGTTTCGGCCCGATGCCATCAAAGATCGCAAAGCGTCGGCGAATCATCTGTCCACCTCTCTGCAGGATCACGCGCTCGGGCGCAGCCGGGCCAGCACGCCGGACGTGTGCAGCGCCGAGACGATGTGATACGTCGCCAGCCGCGGCTCGGCCGGGATCGCGTGCTTGCCCCAGTCCTTCCGCGGCAGATCCTCCTGGTGCCAGAGCCCGTCGTCGGCCTGGTGCTCGCGCAGCCAGGGCACCGTCTTCGTGATGAGCGCCCGCGCCGGCGGCGTGTCATACAGGGCAAGGAACGCGAGCATCCCGGCCGGGAAGCCCTGGTCCCATTCGCCGAGCGACGTCTGATATCGCGACGCCTGAAACACAGCAAGATGTTCCGCGAGACTGCCGGGGCGGGCGGGATGCTGCGAGAGCGCCCGGTTCGTCTTCGCCCAGCAATCGCCGTTCTGCCAGCCGGTACCGATCAGGGCAAAGCGGCCCGCCGCTCCCGGGATTCGATACCAGCAGAACGGTTCCGCTCCCGTGCCCCGTTCCTGCACGTCGGGCTTGTTCGCCAGACGCGCGCACTCAGATGAATCGGCAACCCATCGCCACGGCGAGAGGTCGTCGACGCCGTCCACCGCAGTTCGCCTGACGTTCAGGTCAGGCGAATCGTCGCAGGTCGGAATGTCGGCATCGAACAGGCCGAGCGCCCCGCACCCACACCAATAGCCCCACTCGCCACCAAGGTGGAACGCGGTGTTGACGTAACGCCGCAGGCGCGGATGGCCGGCGTGGCCGCACCGCATCAGGGCCTCGGCCACCACGCCGGAAACGTGCGTCATCCTCGGCTCACATGCCGGCGGATGGTGCCGGGCGCAGGTTGGGACGACCCGCTGCGCCTCATCTCCGCGAAACTGATCCTGCTCGGCGTCGGGGAACAGCCAGCAGAAGTAGTTGATCGAATCGTCGGGCGGAGTCCAATGGAACTCGCCGGGCGCAAAGTCGCGCTGCTCCTTCGGGTCCCGCTTCGACATCCAGTCCTCGAGGTACTCGTTCGTGAGCATCCACATCCCCGGCCGCGGCGGTGGCTCGGGCAAGGCGAGGAGCCAGGACGCCGCGCGCTCGAGCGGGTCAGTCGACGGATTCTCCCCCAGCGCGAGCAAGTTCAGGAGCGCATAGGCCGTGGCCGGCACGGCGCCCCAGGAGCCGTCGGGCTGCTGGCCTTCGAGAACGGCATCGACCAGACGCGCTCTGATGTGATCATCGCCCGGTGCGGGCTGATTCAGGATGCGGCTGCGCGTCATCCACGCGACCCAGTCGTCGCCGTCCGCGATCGCGCTTGCCGGGTCGATCCGGAACGGCTCCGCGCACAGCAGTTCGGCCAGGTCATTCAGGGCGTCAGGCGTCCAGGCGTCGCGCGCCGGGCCGGGGACAGCGTGCCGCACGACACAGTCGTCGCGCAGCTCGTCGACGAACCGCGGCCCCAGCGCGTCGGGAGGGTATTCCTCCACGCGCAGAGGGAACGTTCGTTCCGTCCCGCCGCCGCCGACGACGCGGATCGCGCCGCCGCCCTCTTCCGGCGCCAGCGGCTGAAGCTCGGACGCCTCCAGATCGGAGCCCATCAGCTCCGCCCAAGCCGCCGCGTCAAGTGCCGTGTCTTTCATGCGTTCTCTCCCTGCAACTCCTTCAACCGGAACCGAAGCAGGCCGCCGCGCGTCATGCGAGGCGCCTCGCAGAGCTCCTCCAACGCGGCGAAGACCTCCTTGTGCTCGAGCGCATCCCACGGATCGACGGTCGCGTAGAGCGACGAGAAGACCTCGACGGCCGTGGCCTCGCCCAGCGTCGTCAGGATGCGCCGGATGCTTAGCTCGAGCCACTCCGAGGGGGTTCGGTACATTTGCTCGCGATCAAGACGCACCGGCGGACGGGCGCGGGGCGTCCAGGTCTTCCCTCGTTTCTTGAACCGCGCGACGCCCCACCGCTTCGGCTTCCTCGCCTTCGCGCCGCCGACGAAGTCGATGTGGTCGTCATAGATAATGTACTCGACGCACTCGGGCGGGACGCTCGTGTGGAACCGCACGATGTGGTCCGTCTCGGCCTCCGCCTTGCTGTCCCACTCGTCTTTGCTGACGACGAGCACGACCATCGCCGACGCGGTCTGGTATTGCGACGACCTGCCGCGCGTGAAGCTGTGGGCGATCTTGGGATCGACCGCGGCCCACACGCCTTCCTTGTGGATCAGGCCGTGCTCGACGATCTTGCGCGCCCGCGGCGCCGACGTGCCGTGCCAGAGGACGAGCGCGTCGTCGCCAAGTTCCTCGTGCCGCTTGCTCGGCGTGAGCGCGTGCATCGCCGCCCAGAGGTTGAAGTCCGGCGGGCCGACGAGCCGGCGCCGCGCGGAGAACGCCCACGCCGCGAGGGTGCAGTTCCACGCGCGCCGCCCCTTCGGCAGATACGCCAGGTACTTGAAGCCCCGGCGCATGAGCTTCCGGTCTCGGACCCAGTCCGGTGGCTGGTCAACGAGAGTCGGGTCGATGATGTCCAGTGTCATCGAGGCGCCCCCTCGAGCGGACGTGCCGCTCGGCGTCAGTATATATCCGTCGCCCAGGCCGGTCAATCATGGCGAACTAGATTACCTTCTCGACCTCGGCGCGTTGGTCAGTAGCAGGGTTCGACGCGCGGGAACAGCGCCTCCAGGAACTGCAACTCCTTGCGGCCAAGCGACGGAGCAATCTGCAGGTCGAGCTGCAGGTACGGCTCGTAGGGCGTGTAGACCCCCGCGACAATCTTCGTGGTAACACTTCAGCCAAATGAAGCAGTATCAGAACATGACTTATGTTTCGGACG
>CAYLQD010000053.1:0-24588 GCA_964385685.1 uncultured Planctomycetota bacterium
AAGTTGTGAGAAGCCGGTGCGTGGCGAGCAAGCCCCGTGAACAAGGCCGCACCGGTGAGAGATAGCCGCCCATGCCACGATGCGGCTGGCCCGCCCCCACTTTGCCCGGCAGTTGCGAAGGCAGGCGAGGGTGGCGGGTCGTGCGCGGGCCAAATGCTCAATGACCAAGTCCCAATAGCCAATCAAGCCCCGAAACTGGAATATCCACTCCTGCCCTCGGGTGGGGCGGCTGCGGCTTGAGAGCCGCCGCGAAGTCCGATAGAATTGCAGCATCATGGCGAAACACCGGACCGACAAATCGACCGTCGCCTGTGTGCTGACCCCGCCGGGGAGCGGGGGGATCGCGGTCCTCGAGGTGCGCGGCCCCAGAGCGGGCGCCGTTGTCGCGGCGGTGTTCAGCCCGAAGTCCGAGGGCGACTGGCTCGGCCATCCGCCCGGCCGGCTCCACTACGGGCACATCCGTGACGGGGGCGACGCCGTCGACGAGGTGCTCGTGCGGCTGGCGTCACGCGACGACGAAGGCGAGGTGATCGAGATCAACTGCCACGGTGGGATCGTCGCCGCGGGCGAGACGATGCGGCTCCTGGTCGGCGCGGGGGCCGTCGAACTGCCGGCCGCGGCGCTCGCCGGCCGCGTCGCCGAAGAGCGCGGGCTCGACAGTATCCAGGCCGAGGCCCTGCGGCTGCTCCCGGCCGCGGAGACACGGCTCACGGCTCGCGTGCTGTGCGACCAACTCAACGGCGCGCTGTCCGAGGCGATACGAGCGATTGATTCCGCAGACGGTGACGCGCCGGCGCGGTTCGATGCGCTCGCGGCGTCCGCCGCCTTCGGCCTGGCGCTGGTCCGGCCGATGCGGCTCGTCCTCGTCGGCTGCCCCAACGCCGGCAAGTCGACGCTCTTCAACGCGCTCGTCGGGCACAACCGCACGATCGTGTCGCCGGTGCCGGGCACAACGCGCGACTTCATCAACGAGTTCGTCGCGCTCGGCGGCTATCCGATCGAACTGGTCGACACCGCGGGCCTTCGCCGGCACGGCGACGTCGTGGAGATGAAGGGGGTCGAGGCGACGTGGGGCGTTGTCTCCGACGCGGACCTCGTCGTGTTCGTCGCCGACGGCAGCAGGGCGATGCCGGACGTCGAGCGGGCGCTGCTCGCGGCGTTGACCCCGCACGACCCGATCGTCGCTCTGAACAAGTCGGACCTCGGCCGGCCGGAGGAGAAAGTGGCGGCGGGGCTCGCCTGTTGCGTCGTTTCGGCGCTGACGGGCGACGGGCTGGCGGGTCTGGAGCGAGCCATCCTCGACCGATTCGCGGACCCCGCCGCGTGGCCGCCGGGCTCGGCAGTCGCCTTCACCGACGATCAGCGCGAGACGCTGACGGCCGCGGGCGCCCTTGCGCGCGCCGGCAGAGCCGACGACGCGGCGCGCCGGTTGGCGGCCCTGACGGGCTGATAGGCGGCGCGCATTCTTTCGCTCGAAGGGGCGTTCCCTACAAGGCGCGTCGGGCGTGAGGGTTACGCGCCGGTCGGCCGTAACATGTTGATCTGCTGACACTTAAGCCATATCGTGCCCCGGCGCCAGACTCCCCCTCTTATCATCTACAACATATGTGGGAAATTCTCCTGATTGGCCCCTGTAGCGCCCGACGGGCTCCGACTTTTTTCTCCGCTGTAACATTATGTCGCTAAGGGCATTGGGTATGAATGAGTGCGCTGATTCCCCTTGTATACATGATCAGGAACGGAGTTTGCTGTATAGCAGACTGATGGCCGGGAGGGCAAGTGTCGCGGGAAAGGTGGAACCGATGCGAACGACAGTTATCGAACACTGCCCGACACGCGTCTCGCACGAAGTCAAGGGATTCGCCGCGCGGTACCTCGATTTCTGCGCCGACCATCTGCCGCAGCTCGAGACGTGCATCGCCGAGCACGACCTGGCATCCGTCAGCCGGATCGCCCACGCGCTCAGGGGCAACGCCGGCTTCATCGGGCTCAGCGAGCTGTCGAGCTTGAGCGGCCAGCTCGAGCAATACTGCGTGGGCAGCGACTGGGCTGCCATCGACGCCGCCTATCGAGCGATCGCCGAGACCGTCCACAAGCTGCGAGCGAACGGCGGCCTCTCCATTCACGTCGAGCGCAACCCGGCTCCTCTGGAGCAGGCGGTTCCCATCAAGCGCACGAGCTGATCCGCGCGCTCCCCGTCAACCAGGCGCCGCTCCATTCTCGCTCCCTCCCCGTCTCACTTCGGGCAAGCCGGAGTGGATATTTTGAACGCGGGGTGGCCAACTGGCGCCTCCTCGTTCCGTGGCACGGCCATCTTGGCCGTGCGTCACACGCCCATCCTGGGCGTGTACGCCCGCGGGCAAGATGCCCGTGGAACGCACGGGCGGGACGCCCGTGCCACAAAGAGGCGTCCCCAGGCCAGCTTTCCGCGGTCCGACCTGCTTCGAGATTACCCGTGTTGGGAGTATCCACTCGGCAAGCCGTTCGGGGTTGACAGGACCCGGCCTTGCTGGTATCGTAGGCCGCGCCGGAGCTCATCCATTCGGCCTTTGTGGCTCTTTTTGGCGTCCGAACATGGCGGGTAACGTGATAGCAATCGTATCCGACATCCACGCGAATCTCGAAGCGCTGACCGCGGTGCTCGAGGACATCGAGAGCAAAGGCATCAAGGATATCATATGTGCCGGGGACATAGTGGGTTATGGGCCGAACCCGACCGAGTGTCTCAACGTCGCACGCGGCTTCAAGCTCTCGATCCTTGGCAACCACGAGGAGGCGGTGTTGTTCCGGGCGGGGTCGCGAGACTTCCGCGTCCGCGCCGAGATGGCGATCGAGTGGACCAAGAAACAGATGTTCGACGTCGATCCGGTGACCGGGCAGGAGAGCATCAAGTTCTTGCACAGTCTGCAGGAGACGCACGAGGAGGGCGATGAACTGCTCGTGCACGGCTCGCCGCGACAGCCGCTCCGCGACTATGTGTATCCGAAAGACGTGCGGAACAAGGCGAAGATTCAGGAGATCTTCTCGCAGATTCGCGGCCTCTGTTTCTGCGGCCACACACACCTCCCGGGCGTGTTCCGGGAGGACTGCACGTTCGTCCATCCCGAAGACCTCCTGATGGGGGTCTATCTCACCGGGTCGGAGAAGGTGATGGTCAATGTGGGGAGCGTCGGGCAGCCGCGCGACGGCGACCCTCGGAGTTGCTATGCGACCTACGACGGCGAGGCCGTCGTCTTCCGGCGGGTCGAGTACAATGTCGACGAGACAGTGAAGAGGATCTACGCGGCGCAAGGGCTCGACCGCTCTCTCGGCGACCGACTGAGAGCGGGGAAATAGGTGACTGACTTCCGACGCATGCTGTTAGGTGTCGTCATCTGCTCGGCCGTGATCTTCCTCTACATGCAAGTCGTCTCGCGGATATGGCCGCCGCGGCAGCCCGCGCCGACATCGACGACGGAGCCGGCGGAGTCGACTCCGGCGCAGCCCGCCGTCATCAGCCCGCAGGCCCCGCCCGCCGCGCCGGCAACCGCGCCCGCTGCGCCGGCCGCGCCGACGACACCGGCCGCCCGGCCGACCACGCCGCCGGCCAAGGTCGTCACGGCGCCGGTGCTCCCCGAGCAGCCCGTCAAGGACGACATCGTCTGCGAGACCACGAGATTCCGCGCCGTGCTTACCAACCGCGGGGCGGCGATCAAGAGCATCACCCTTCGCGACTACTACCTCTTCCCGCAGGACGACCCGCAGCCGGGAAAGGGCGACCTGAAGCTGATCACCGAGATCGAGAAGGACAAGTTCTCGCTCACCATGGCGGCGCAGGACGGAGTCGGGAACCTCGACACGGTCGTCTGGCAATACGTGCCGAACTGCCCCGTTCCGGAGGGGTTCACGAAGGCGGAGCGCTTTCTGACGCGCCTGTCCGAGCGGAATCTCGACATCACCAAGACCTTCCTTTTCCGCGAGCCGGAGCAGGCGAAGGACGGCAGCGGACCGGTGCGCGGCCGCGACATCCAGATTCAGATCGACGTGAGAAACCTGGGCACAGAGGCGGCGAGCTTCGCCTACCGGGTGCGCTCGGCCGCCGGGATCGTGCCGGAGCCCGATATGCCGCCGACGTTCCCCATCGAGCAGCGGCAGTCGCGGGACGTCGCAGCCGTGGCGTGCGGCCTGGAGAGCGACAACTCGGCGGAACTCGAAGAGTTCGGCATCAAGAAGGTCAAGGACGGGTCGTACACGTATCACAGCGCCAAGGCGCGGCTGGTCTATGCGGGCGTGAAGAACCGATACTTCGCCGCGGTGCTGCAGCCGCTGACCGAGCAGGCGGGCATCCGGTCGGTCCTGCTCGAGCGGATCAGCGAGAACAACATCACCGCGAGCCTGGACCTGACGACGGAGCAGATCCCGGCGGGCGGGACGGGATCGCGGCGGTTTCTCTTGCTCGTGACACCCCGGTTGCCCGAGCGGCTCCGGGAATACAAGGGGTACCACTTCGGCGCCTTGCTCCACCAGGGCATGCTGGGGCCGATCAAGAAGGTCCTCACGTGGCTGCTCCAGATGTTCCACAAGGTGATCCCGAACTACGGCGTGGCCATCATCCTGCTGACGCTCTGCGTGCGCGGGATGCTGCATCCGCTGACGCGGAAGAGCCAGCGTGCGATGTTCAAGATGCAGAAGCTCCAGCCGCTGGTCAAGGCCACTCAGGAGAAATACAAGCACGACAAGCGGCTCCAGCAGCAGGAGACGATGAAGCTGTATCGCGAGCACGGCGCGAATCCGTTCGGCGGATGCCTGCCGATGCTGCTGCAGCTGCCCATCTTCATCGGGCTCTGGCGGAGCTTGTATGAGAACGCCAACCTGCGGCACGCTCCCTTCATACTGTGGATCCAGGACCTGTCGAAGGCCGACAATCTCTTCGACCTCCCCGCGGCGCTCCCGGTGCTCGGGAGTTCGTTCAATCTGCTGCCGCTCCTGTGCGCGATCGTAATGGTCGTGCAGCAGAAGCTGAGCCCGAAGAGCAAGGACCCGCAGGCGCAGCAGCAGCAGAAGATCATGATGTTCATGCCGGTCTTCTTCGCCGTGATGCTCTACAGCATGCCCGCGGGCCTGATGATGTACTTCCTGTGCAGCAGCTCGTTCGGGCTGCTCGAACAGCAGTGGATTCGGCGGGGGATGCAGCAGGCGAGCGAGGCCGAGCCGGCGCCGGCGCCCGTCCCGGTCGAACCGAAGCGGCAGAAGCCCGCGCCGCAGAAGCGGAAGAAGCGACGCCGCAGGTGACGCAGGCGAGGGGGGGGGGCGGGCCTCCTAACGATCAACTACAGAACGGAATGTCACGCGGACACGACAGAGATTCTTCGCTGACGCTCAGAATGACATATCTCGCACACTGAGACGTGGTTCTGTCATCCTGAGCGGAGCGAAGGATCTCTGTTGCTTCTGGCGCTGTTCCATTGCCAACATGAACTTCAACAATCGGCCTCGTCGAGGGTTTCCTTGATCTTCCAGAGCAGCGGAGCGAGGCCCGTCCCGGCCAGCGCCGAGATGCGCATGACGTGACCCCCGGTGTGGTCTTCCAGCTCGCGGGCGCCGTCTTCCGACCCTTCCATATCCATCTTGTTCGCCGCGACGAGACAGGGGCGCCCGATCAGCGCCGGGCTGTAGAGCCCGATCTCTTCCCGGATGGTCTCGTAGGCATGGACCGGCTCGGCCTCGGCCGCCGGCGATACGTCGACAAGGTGGACGAGCATCCGCGTGCGCTCGATGTGGCGCAGGAACTCGTCGCCGAGCCCCTTCCCGTTGTGAGCGCCCTCGATCAGGCCCGGCATGTCGGCGAGCACGAACCGCGCGTAATCGTCGAGCTCGACGATGCCGAGGTTGGGGGCGAGGGTCGTGAACGCGTGGCTGGAGATCTTCGGCCGCGCGGCCGAGACCCGGCCGAGCAGGGTCGACTTGCCCGCGTTGGGCAGGCCGACGAGCCCCGCGTCGGCGATGAGCCGCAGCTCAAGCCGCAGAACGCGCGACTCGCCCGGCGTGCCGCCTTCCGATTCGCGCGGCGCCTGGTGGATCGAGCTTCGGAACCGGGCGTTGCCGTGTCCGCCGCGCCCGCCGGCCGCGACGACGACCGTCTGCCCCTCCTCCGTGATGTCGCGAAGCGACAGCCCCGTCGTGTCGTCGAAGACCGTCGTGCCAAGCGGAAGCTCGAGGACGAGGTCCTCCCCCGACTTGCCCGTCCGTTTCCCGCCACTGCCCGGCTTGCCGTTCCCGGCGGCGTATTCGGGGAGGCGGTTGAAGTCCATCAGTGTGGCGACTTGCGGGTTCCCGACGAGCACGACGTCGCCGCCCTTGCCGCCGTCGCCGCCATCCGGGCCGCCGTGCGGGACGAATTTCTCACGCCGGAAGCTGACGCACCCGTGGCCGCCGTTTCCGGCGCGAATCTTGATGATGGCCTGATCGATGAACATCGGGGCCCGAGAAAAGGACGGGGGAACCTGTCGATGACAAGTTCCCCCGAGAGCATGCTTCCGGTCCTGGGCGGCCGCTACTCGCCGACGACGCTGATCCGGCGGCCCGTGTCGAACACGACCTGGCCCGTCGCCTTGGCGAAGAGCGTGTAGTCGCGGCCGACGCCCACGTTTCGGCCGGGCTTGAAGCGCGTGCCGCATTGCCGGACGAGGATAGCTCCCGCCTTGACGGTCTCACCGGCGTAGGCCTTGATCCCGCGGTATTGCGGCCGGCTGTCGCGGCCGTTCCTGGTGGTGCCCTGTCCCTTCTTGTGTGCCATTGTGCGATCCTCGGTCCGACATCGAAGGCCGGATTATACTACTTTGCGCTGATTTCGTCAATCCGCACACGCGCGAGAGTCTGGCGGTGGCCTTGCTTGGTCCGCGAGTCCTTGCGCCGCCGCGACTTAAACGCGACGACCTTGGCTCCCTTGGTCTCGCCCAGGAGTTCGCCCTTGACCGATGCCTTCGCAACGGTCGGCGCGCCCACCTTGGTCTTCTCGCCGTCACCCCACATCAGCACGCGGTCGAACTTGACCTTGCCCGGTTCCGCGTCAAGCCGCTCGACCTCGATGATCTGGCCGGGTTGAACCTTGTACTGCTTGCCGCCGGTTTCGATGATTGCGAACATCACGGTCTCCTCTTAGAAGCTGTTTCAAAACAGTGGGGCGGACATTCTTGTCCGCCATTTGGCAGGCAGGAATGCCTGCCCCACCAGGTCTTCGAGGTCGCCGCCCAGGCTTTTGAAACAGCTTCTTAGAGCTGGACGGGGCCGCCCTTCTGGATGCCGAACAGCCGGATCTCCTGAAAGTCCAGGCTTCGGTCCGTCTTGACGACGATCTTCTTCTGCCAGCGCTCCTCCAATGCGAGCAGCGCCTCACGTTTCTCGTTCAGGACATACAGCGCGACGTCCGGATGAAGCTGGCATTCTAGCGCGCGAATGCCCTTTTGTGAAATGTTCAGCCGGATCTTTCGCATGAGGTCGATCATCACGCTCTCCCGCGAGCGGACCTGCCCGATCCCCTTGCAGAGGGGACAGGAGGTGAACGCCGCCCGCGCGACGCTCGTCCGCATCCGCTGGCGCGTCATCTGAACGATGCCGAACTGGGACATTCGGAGGATCTTGACACGGGCGCGGTCTCGCTTCATCGCCTGGAACAACTCCTTCTCGACGTCCCGGCGGTGCTTCTCGTCCGCCATATCGATGAAGTCCATGACGATCATGCCGCCGAGGTCCCGCAGCCGGAGCTGCCGGGCGATCTCGGGCGCGGCCTCCATGTCCGTCCGGTAGGCCGTCATCTCGGCGTCGCCGCTCTCGGTGTACTTGCCGGAGTTGACGTCGATGGCCACGAGCGCCTCGGTCTGCTCGACGATGATCGACCCGCCGCACGGCAGCATGACCTTGCGGTCGTAGACCTGCTCGACGGCCTTCTCGACCTTGTATTTCGTGAACAGGGGCGCCTTGCTGCGATGCAGCTTGACGCGATCCTGATACGACGGCGACACGATGGCCAGGAACTCGCGGATCCGGTTGCACACCTCTTCGCTGTCGACGACGACCTCGTCGGTGTCGGACGTAAAGAGGTCGCGCATGCAGCGGATGATGAGGTCCGACTCCTGGTAGAGCAGGGCGGGCGCCTTGGCTCCGTCGAGCTTCTTGCAGAGCGCGGTCCACAGGCGGCGTAGGTAGCGCAGGTCGCGCTGCAGGTCGCGTTTCGTGCGCCCCAGCCCGGCGGTCCGAATGATGAAGCCGGCGCGCTCGGGCAGGTCGATCGCGGCCAGGATGCCCTTGAGGCGCTTGCGCGATTCCTGATCCTCGATCTTGCGTGAGACGCCGAAGTGCGACAGGCCCGGCATCATCACGAGATACTTGCCCGGCAGGCTGACGTAGCTCGTGACGCTCGGGCCTTTCGCGTCGATGCCTTCGCGCGTCACTTGCACGAGCACCGGGTCGCCCTTCTTGAGCAGCGAACGAATCTTGCGCGGGTCTTTCTTGCCCGGGCGCTCCGACGGCGTCTTGACCGGCGGGATGTCGTGCACGTCGGGCCGGATGTCGGAGACGTGCAGGAACCCGTTCTTCTCGGTTCCCAGCTCGATGAACGCGGCCTGGATGCTCGGCTCGACGTTCTGCACGCGGCCCAGGAAGATGTCGCCCACGTGCCGCTCGGCCCGGGTGCGCTCGAGATAGAGCTCCTCCAGCACGCCGTCTTCGACGACGGCGATCCGGTACTCCTCGTCCTCCGCGACATTGATCAGCATTCTCTTTTCCACGGCGTCCCTCGCTTGTTTCTGCGAGCGGCCCCCGGCGCGGACGAAATCCGTGCGTTCGTCCATCGGGGTGGCGGCTCAGTTTCGTTCCGGAGCCACCAGGCTCACCGTCGTTCGCGTCAGGGAGAGGTGTCTGAGGAGAGCGGGGTCGCCGGCGCAAAGAGCGGCGCACACCTCGGCCGGCCGGGCGGAGCCCGCAGCGGTCACGAGGAGGTCGAACTCGCAGCCGCGGTCGCTCGACTCCACGCGGTTCAGGTAGAGGGCGATGTTCACCCGCCTGCCGTCCGCGCGCGTAACGGGGAGCTTCTCGGCGGCCGAGCAGCGCTCGACGGCGCCCGGGGGCAGGTCCCCCGCGACGTCGTAGGTGGCGCTCGCGACCCGTCCCCTGGCCGGTGGCTCCACGATCTCGGCCCGAAGGATCTCGATCCCGTCCGGCATCTCGGCGCTGAGGCGCTGCGCGAGTTCGTCCGCCGGCATCGCTTCGATCAAGTCCATTTCGAGCACCTCGTCGAGCCCGTCGATCCCGACCGGCAGG
Source organism: uncultured Planctomycetota bacterium (assembly GCA_964385685.1). Lineage (GTDB taxonomy): Bacteria > Planctomycetota > PUPC01 > PUPC01 > PUPC01 > CAYLQD01. Next base: position 9,298 of record CAYLQD010000053.1, read on the forward strand.
GGGGCCGGCAGAGAGAACCGCGGCCGCGGGTTGAAGCCCAGGGACATCCTGACCGGCAACTCGGCCCGCCGGAATGCCCGTGCAAAGACACCCATCAAATCCCTGTGCGAGATGAACCGGATGGTCCCTCGCTTGCTGAATCGTATTCGATATCGTCGAAACGACGACATAATTCGCTCACAACTCCCGGAAAAGGGGACAAATGAGCCGGGATGATACCGGCTGCCGCGAGCGAAGTCAAGCTCGGCGGGCCGGCCGGAGCAGCGGCCGGCGTATCCTCCCCGTTTCCGGCAGGGTGCTGGCGGGCGCGCCCGGCGTTACTTGGGCGTGATCTCGACCTTATGCTGGCCGTCGGTGACGCCGTACGTCACTTTCTCCTTGTCGCCCATGCCCAATAGGCTCCCTCGGCTGACGCCGAGGAACTCTTTGTCGTCGATGCGATAAGCCAGGCCGCCTGGCGAGCGCCCCAGCCCGTAGAAGGTCAGGCGCTTGTGGTCCGGGCCGCTCGTCTCGCCTCTCACGAATCCGCCCGGAGCGATCGTGAACCGGACCATTCCGTAATCGGTCGCGACCCCTCGGCCCTTGTACCGGACTTCGCCCGCGTCGAACAGGGCAACGTCGACGTGCGTCGGACGGGTCGTCACGATCCCGCGCGACCCCTTGAACACGAGGTCGTCCTGCACGTACTCGATCTTCTTGTTCGCCAGGAAGATGTAGCGAACGGTCTGCCCGTGCGAAATCCGAACGGCCCGCAGCCCCTCGATCCGCTCGACCTTCGGCGCGGCGCGTTCGACGACGTCTCCCTCGCCGGGCAGGCGCCGCCGGGACGGACAGAGCACCGTGAAGTATTCTGTCACCGGCCGCTTGGACTTGTCTTCCACCTTCTCCTCGGGCTTCGGATGGCCCGGCTGGCTGAGGCGCAGGGTCCAGCGCTGCGGCGTGTCCTTGTTCAAGCTGACCGTCATCTTCTCGGGGCCGAACGCGTGGAGGGTCAGGTCGACGCCCAGCGGGCCCGCGAACGTGACCGTGCGGCCCTCGACCCGCGCGTCGTCGGCAAAGACGTTGAAGAAGACGTCGCTCGATTCGTACCCCGCGATGTGGTCGTACACGACGAGGTACTGGTAGGTCTTGTTGAAAAGAAGGCGGCGGGTGATCGTCACGGGCACGTCCAACTTGCGCGTGGTCGCGACCATATCGGTCGTCTGGGCGCCGTCGGGCGCGTGGCCCGGCGGCGGAACGAACTTGACCTTCGCGGCCTTGGGGGCGCCCGCGGCCTCGGGGGCCTCGGCGGTCTCGGCCGCCTTGGCGGCGGCCTCGAGTTCCGTCCTTGTGAATTCCTTCCATTCAGACAGCGCGTCGACCTCGATCTCGCCGACCGCGAAGCTGTCCATCGCCTGCTCGGCGAACCGGAGGATGCGGCCCGGCGATCTGTGTGCGCGTCCGCCGATGCGGACCGTGTTGTGGGCCCATGCTCCCGGGCGGATAGGCGGGGCCGGGGGATCGACGAGAAGCGGCGAGCCGTGCGCGTAGAAGATCAGGCCGCCCTGGTCGTGGTGCACGGCGGTCGCCACGGGGCTGCACTTGAAGAGGAGGTAGGCCTCGTCTCGTTCGCGGAATCCGCTGCGGAGGAGCGCTCCGAATCCCGGCAGCAGGGTGCTCTTCACGTCCTCCGGCGGCTTGGGCTCGACCTCGTCCTCCGCCGTGTCGAGGATTGCCAGGAGGCGGCCATGGCCGGTCCTGCGGCGAAATACGGGCCGCCCCGCCTGCCGCCATATCCAGGCCAGGCGCGCGGCGACGTCGGGCAAATCGGCCGCCAGCTTGCGGGCGGCAACGCCCGTCATGGCGAGCAACTGCGCGTCCATGACCCCGGACAGCCCCACGGTGGGCATCAGGCGGGTGCCGCTGTATCGCTTGTCGGGCGGCGTGGTCAGCCGGGCGAACGTGTCCAGGACGCTCACGAACTGAGGCAAGTCGAAGGGTGAACTGCTGATCTGGTGGACACTCGTGGCGTTTTCGATGACGGGCGCGACCTCGACCCAGATGTTCATCCCGCGCAGCGTCGGGTTCGGGTCGAACGGCACGCCCCCGGTCGCCCTGATCCAGGCGAGCGAGCCGAGCAGTCGGCCCCGCGCGCCGAGGAGCCGCGAGGAACTTCTCGGATGTCCGTCGAGCAGCAGGGAGATGAGGGCGATCGTAGAGTCGCGGGCCGCAGCCGCCTCGTCGTCGTGGGTATACGCCGGCAGCGAGTTCAGACTCTCGAGTCGAGCCGCGGCGAGCGCGAACGTGCCGAGAATTCGCTCGCGTTCGCGTTCGGCGAAGAGCCCGCTCCCGACGTGCGCGTCGTAGAGCAGCAGGGCGCTCTTGATGACGGGCTCCAGCGAGCGCGGGTCGCCGGCGGGTCCCGACAACCCGCCAAGCTCGCGCTCGTCCCATGTGCCGACGAGGGCCCGCCGCAGCATTTCCGTCGCCGTCAAGACCTGTCGCCGAACGTTCGTCGTGTACCAGCGGCGGCCGGTGAACACGTCGACCAGTTCCGGCGGGAACGTGCGCGGCGCCTTCTTGAACCGCTCCTTGAGGGCCGGAAACGTCTTCGCATTGAAGAGCAGCCGGTTCTTCCGGCTGGCGCCGGCGCGCTCGCATTTGGCCGCCATCAGCCCTTGGAGCCCGATCTGCGAGAGTTGGACGTGCAGCCGGTTGAGGAAGTGCATCCGGGCCGGCTCCGGCTTCTTCGGGTCGCGAAGCGTTTCGGGCGTCCAGTTGCGATTCTTGTCGAACACGACCAGCGCGACCCGGCGCGTGCCCGGACGATGCGGGAACTCGACGTACAGGTCCGGCTTGTCGGTCGCGATCAGCCGCACCTCATCGCGGTCGTCGACCTTGGAGAGCCACGATCCATCGGCCCACGACATACGGTCTGGAAATTGCCACGCCGCCCCGTTGATCTGGAGGATGCCGACGGCGTCCTTGCGGTCGCCTTCGCTTGTGATGCCGTACCAGTTGTGCGAGCGGCGGAGGCCGGCCGGGTTCCACGCGCGAAACACGGCCAGCGTCGTGAGGCCGTTCTTCGGTTTCTCGGGGATCGTGCCGAACGCGGGCCTGCCGTTCTGGGCCATGAGGGTCGGGCCGGGCTTGAAGTTCTCGCGGAGCGACAGGCGGAATGAGAGGTCGAGGTCGCCCTTCATGGTCTCGGAGATGAACACGTGGTACCGCCGGGCGTAGAGGCGAATGGTGACCTCGTATTCCGGCGGCCTTGCCTCGTCGTTCCCGTCCTTGTCCTTTGCCGGGGCGAACGTGTACGTGACCTTGAATTCCTTGAACAGGGGGCCCTTTTCGGTCTCTTCGCACGTGAAGGATTGGACCGTTCGGTCGGACAGGAGCGAGCCCTTGCCGAACCAGACGCCGTCGGGGCCGCGGAGGGCGAGAACGGGAGCCGGGCATTCGGCGGCCGGCATCGGCTTCGTGCTCTTCGCGGGCGGCAGCAGCAGAGCGACCGCCGCGTTCGACAGGATCTGCTCGCCGGTGCCTTCGCGCGTCTCGACCTTCAGGTCGGTCGCATATCGCTGAGCGATGAATCCCTCGCGCCAGTCACTGCAGACCGCGTAGAGCTTCTTCTGATGCGGTGCGAGCCGCGCGGGGAACGTCACGGTGCACGCGTTCAGGTTGTTCTCCTTGCCGTAGGTCGGATTCGTCATCTGGAACGGGACCTCGCGGCCGGTCGCGCTGTCCACGATCCGCAGCGACGACTCGCGGCACGTGTAGGGCGGGAACGTCACGCTGAATGAGAGATACTCCTCCGCCCACTCGAGGCCCAGGACGTCGGTCATCATGATCGGCTGGTTGTGTTCGCGGTCGCGCCCGTCGGCAAAGACAGACGGCCGCGCGGTCATCTGCGACGGCGGCCCCGTGATCTGCGCGTAGGGGATCGAGACGGGCTCCTTCTCGCCCGCCTCGATCGGCACACGCATCGCGACCAGCATCGTCTGCTCGGGCTCGGTGTCTCCGCGCTTGTATGCGAACATGTACCCGTACACGCCGACCGGGATGTCTCGAAAGGTAAAGCGGCCGTCGGGGCCCGTCACGGTGGCGTATTCGCCGGGCTCGACGAGCGAGAGTCGAATTCCGACGACCTTCAGTCCCGTGCTCGGGTCGATGAGTACGCCGGAGAAGTTGGTCTTCGGGCGCGGCGGCGCAGGCGGCTCCGCCGGCGCCTCTCCCTCCTGCGCCCACACCGGGGCCAGCCACAGCACACACAAGACCGTCAGAGCAGCAAGAGCCACGAGTTTCTTCGTTTTCATCGCATTTCCCAGAATCGGTGGAATCGCCTGTTATCTTGTCGGCTTTTCACGACTTCCATCCAGAACATGATAGGCCGCTCAGCCCATTGTGTATAGTTTGTTCTGCTCGATGTACTCCGCGACGGCCGGCGGCACAAGCTCATCGATGCGGCCGCCGCGGGCGAGGCGCTCGCGAACCGTCGTCGACGCGATGTCGCAGGCCGTTGTCTGCAGCGCCGCCGCCTTGATCGCATCGACCCGTTCGGCGCCCAGGCGTCCCGTGAGCGTGTCGAGAGCGTCGCAGGGCCATCCGGGCCGCGCCGCGACCGCCAGCGTGCACATGTCCGCCAGGCCTTCCAGGTCGCGCCAGCGCGGCAGCTCGCGCACGCTGTCCGAACCCAGGATAAAGAACAAGTCCGCTTCCGGCCCGAACTCCTCCCGGAACGCCCGGATCGTGTCGACCGTATACGACGGCCCCTGCCGCCGAAGTTCGCACTCGGAGGCCTCGAACGTCGGGTCCTCGCCGACGGCCAGCCGGATCATGGCGAGGCGATGGTCGCCGCTCGCCGCGGGCGACGCCGGTTTGATCGGCTGCTGCCGTGCGGGCACGAAGATGACCCGGTCGAGCTGATGCCGGCTCGCGGCCGCGCTGGCGATCTCGAGGTGCCCGAGATGAATCGGGTCGAACGTGCCGCCGAAGATCCCAACGCGGCCGGCCGACGACCGCCGCTCTGCCATTCCGCTCCTCGTTCCAAGGCCAGACTTCCGCTTGCCTCGTTGAAAAGGCCGGTTTAGTGACGCCAAGAGATTCTTCGCTTCGCTCAGAATGACATCAAGCGGCTATCCGCACAGGTTGTCATCCTGAGCGTCAGCGAAGGATCTCGCTTTTCAACAGAGCAACTGCCGCTCAGTGTACGCGCGGGAGGCGATCCGTGCAAGCGCTCCCGTGGCTGACCCGCCCCCACTTTCAGGGACCGTTGTGTGAGCGGCGTTTGCGCCGCTTCCCGAGGCCCTTCAGGGCCGAGTCCAGGCCCCCGCTTTGAGCGGGGGTCGCACGTGCGGCCGTCCCTCCCCGATGCAGCCCCGTTCACGGGGCTTACCCAGCGGCTCAAGCCGCGCCGGCGGGTGGCAGGGGAAGCCCCGTAAACGGGGCTCTAGCCGCAGGGAAGCGCCCGTGCGCCTCACCCGGCCTTAAAGGCCGGGCCTGGACTCGGAGCTGAAGCTCCTCGCAAAGGCCCGTGAACGGGCCTGAACGACGGCGCAAAGTGGGGGCGTGTCAGCTCCCGTGGCTCCCGGCGTCCGTGGGTTTGGGGCTCTCATTACTTGCACCGTCCGTCCGCGTGTGGTACAAGTTACTGGCAGTTGGGCCCCCAAACCGGACAGGAGAACCCCATTGGCAACCATCCTGAAGCTGGCCGACGGGATTGCAGTGGAGAACGATTCGCTGCGTCTCACGTTCCCCCTCGCCCAGGGCCTGATCGGCAGTTACACCCTGCACGGGCGCCGGGGCGACCGCTTCCAGCTCGCCGCCACGGTCGATCCCGTCGCCGAGATCAGCTACCGCACGAACGACGGCTCGACCCTGACCGAGCCGGTCACGGCGGCCAGCTACGAGATGGACCGCCGCGGGTCCGACTGCATCCTCCGGCTCGAATCCGAATTCCACGACTCCGACGGGGTCCGCTGGTCGATCTGCATCGAGTTCTACGTGCCCGATGAGGGGCCGCGGCTGACCGTGACGGGCCGGCTCTCGGCGAACCGGCCGCGCCAGCTCGTCGCCTTCCGCTGCCCGTTCCTTCGGGTCGATGACGATCCAAAGCGGTCGAAGCGAACGGCCGCCATCCTGCCCGGGCTCGACTGGGTCGTCGGCGACGAGCGGTCCTCCTCGCCCGACACGGCCCCGTCCCCGTTCGACCAGCGGCACGTGCCGCATCCGTACAAGATCACGGTGCCGGCGATGGCGGTTGCGGCCGACGGGCTCGTTACCGGGATCACGTGGGACCCGCTCCAGGTCTGGGACGGCGAGCGGGTCGAGTCCGCCGCCCACCGGTACCCGACGGCCGTCTTCACGTCTCCCGAGTTCACGGCCGACGCGGCCTCGCACCTGATGGGCCTGTTCGTGCCGTCCGTGCCCAAGTTCGTCGACGAGGGGTCGCTCGCCGCCGCGCGGCCGTATCATCTGACGCCCGGCCGCGAGTTGACGCTCGAGTGCAACCTGTTCGTGCACGAGTCGCGCGACGTGATGCACGCGGTCCGCGAGTACATCCACCTGACCGGGCTGATCCCGCCGCCCCCGAAGGTGCGGGACTACAAAGAGAGCTTGGAGCTGGACCTCGACACGTACATGCGGCGCGCGTGGAGCCCGGCGCATTCGGCCTGGGCGCACAGCAGCAGCGCGGAAGAGAAGTGGACGTTCTACAGCGAGACGATTGCGCTCGCTCTCTGGCGGGCGTCGCTGTTCGCGAAAGACGCCGATCTCAAGCGGCGGATGCGCGACTGCGTCGAGCGCGCCGTCGACGCGCACGGCGGCACGGGCGGCCTGCCGCTCGCCTACTTCCGCGGCCGGTTTCACATCGAACTCGAGCTGGCCAAGGGCCAACTCGACAAGCTCGCCAGGAACCAGCAGTCGGACGGCGGGTGGGCGCCGGAGAAGGATCCCACCGGCCGCAAGCGCGCGAAGACCCTCATCGGCCTCACCGGCCAGCACGCCGCGCGGCTCCTCCGGTCGGCGCTCCTGACGGGCGATCGCGGCCACCTCGACGCGGGCATCCGCGCGATCCGCTTCCTCGACGGCTTCGACCGGCCCTGCGGCCTGCGCGTCTGGGACGTCCACGAGAACGCGCCCGACCTGCTCGCCGTGGCGCACCTGGTCGCGGCCTATCTCGACGAATACGCGCTCACGGGCAACCCCTCGCGGCTCGAGCGCGCCGTCCGGTGGGCCTGGGCCGGCCTCCCGTTCGTCTACCTCTGGAACGCGCACGACCGCCGGGCCATGCGCTATGCGACCGTCCCGTTCTTCGCCGTCACCCTGATGGACAAGAAGCCCTGGTTCGGCGTGGTCGCGCAGTGGAACGGGCTCTCCTACGCCCGCGAGCTTTTCCGGATCGCACGCTACGACCGGTCGGCGCGGTGGCATCGGATCGGTCGGGCCATTACCCTGTGCGCGCTCCAGCTCCAGAAGACCGGGGAGGCGCTGAGGGGATTCTACCCCGACGCGTTCAACCTCGTGGACAACCGCGACTACTATCCCCTGGGCTTGAACCCGCAGCTCATCACGCGCAACGTGCTCCACCTCCTCGGCGAGGACATCGAGCCGCGGTGCGAGGTTGTGCCGTGGCAGGAACGCCGCGTCCGCATCGCGACGGTCGCGCAGATGTTCGCCATTCGCTCGTCGCCACACCAGCTCATCGTCCGGCTCGGATACCATCCGAACGAGACCTGCTACGTTACGCTCGCGGAAGGCCCCGAGCCCTCCAGCGTGCGGTTCGGCGATGAGGTGCTCGAGAAGATCGACGACTTGGCCGACGCGCGGCGCGCGTGGCTGTTCGACGCGGAGCGCGGCCTGACCATCGTCCGCCTCCGGTTCGACGAGCCCGAAGAGGTGCTCGAGTTCCGCTTCTGACCGCCGCTGCGCGCCGGCTCTCCCGGCGCCTTGCGAAGCCAGGGGCACACGACCCTTTGGGCCGGCACCCCGTCTTCGCCGAACTCACAGTGACTCGCATGTGGTCGTCGCCGCGCTCACCCGTACCCATCGGGGACACAGCGCGCCGGGCGAACGAGGGGCGCCGCTTTGCTGCCGCCTGGGCGCCAGCAGAGCGTGTGCCCAGAGCTCGCCAAGGCGGCGCGGAGAGCCGCCCTCAATCCTCGACCTGGAGCTTGATCTCGTCCGAGTTGGCGTGACGCGCGGGCCCGCGCTCCACGGGCGCTCGGTGCGAAGAAGGCGAAGCTCGTTCTACCGCTCGGGGGAGACCTTGTGCTCGTATCCGCGAACGCGATGCGGGCGTTCGGCTTCGACCGTCTTGGCCCATTCAAGAAGCGAATGGGGGTCACGGCCGCAGCGTTCGACGATCTCCCGCCGTGCGGCCCGCACACGCTCGACTACTGGATCATCCTTGGGCATCATCCGGCTCCTCGTGAAACAAGAGGTCTGGCGTCGTGATGATTGGAACGTACAGGCCGAGTTCGGTGTTCACCACGCGTGCGATTGCAGGATACTCCTGCTCTCGCCGCTTCGTCAAGCATATCTGGGCCGCACGAGTCGATACTCCGAACTCGGGGAACCTCGCCGTGGTCGCCGCCTGCGGTCTCGGACGACGGGCCCCTGTGGCACGGCCATCCTGGCCGTGGGGGTCGCCCGGCCATCCCTTCGGCTCCGCTCAGGGCAGGCTTGGCCGTGCGTCAGACCCCCACCCCCGGCGTGTACGCACGGGCAGGATGCCCGTGAGACACACGGGCGAGACGCCCGTGCCACGAGAAACGCGAACTCGCGCGCTCCCGTACCCATCGGGGACACAGCGCGCCGGGCGAATGAAGGGTGCCGCTCTGCCGCCGCCTGGGCGGCAGCAAAGCGTGTGCCCAGAGTTCGCCAAGGCGGCGCGGAGAGCCGCCCTCAATCCTCGACCTGGATCTTGATCTCGTCCGAGTTGGCCCGCAGCTCCGGCGCGTACATCGCGTGGGCTCGGGTCGGCAGGGCGCTGAACTTGCCCGGGATCTCGGCCCGCATCCGGTACGCGATGCTGTGCTTGCCGCGCGCGAGCGCCCGCACGAAGAAGACGACCTTCTCGTCCCGAAGCTCCATATACGCGCCCATCCCGTCCGCGCTGTAGCCGCTGCGGACCTCGACCGGCTCGAACCCCGCCGCCTTCATGTCCTCGAACACGATGTACTCGTAGTCGTTCTTGCTCTCGATCACGAGTTCGATCTCGACGAGATCGCCGCTCTTGAGCTTCGCCAGGTTCTCGATTCTCTTCCGCTCGTACTTCTCGACCTTCTGGTCGAGCGCCTGCCCGTGCGCGCCCTCGACCTTGATCGTCTTGTCGACGCGGACAAGCTTGTAGTAGTCGCGGTTGACCTTGATCTCGAGCCCGGCCTTCGTGATGAAGTCCTCGAGCGTGAAGTTGGTCAGGTACGCGTTGAAGTAGAGCGGGCCCGTGCCCTTCTTGCGGAACGTGACCTTGTGCTCGCCGCTCTCGACGGCGTCGCCGATCATCACGAGCTTGTTGTCGAACGAGAAGAGATTCTCGGCCGTGATCCTGACCTCCTTCATCTTCTTGCCGTCGACGAGGATCTCGACGGTCATGTCCGGCTTGTGCTCATCCGTCGCCCGCAGGTAGTCGGCGAAGGCCTCGACGCAGATCGCCGTGTCGCGGGTCGAGTTCCAGTACGTCGCGTGCCGGCGGTTGTTCAGAAGATACTTGACGAGCCGCGACGCCTTCCGGCCCTTGGGGTCGACGCGCGACAGGAGCTTCAGGTAATAGCCCTGCGCCTCATACTCGCTGCCGTACCAGTACCACCAATAGCCCCGGTTCGGGAGCTTGAGGTACGCGGTCTGGTTCTCGTCGTCCTCGACGAGGAACTGGTCGATGTTCTTGACGATCATCGCCAGCTTCTCGGCCTGCTTCTGCTTGTGGAGCGCCATCCCATACATCGCCTTGGCATAGACCGCGAGGTTCTTCCGGTCGCGGTAGAGGAAGTTCATCATCTCCTCGTTGGCGACGTCGGCGTCGACGAGGACCATGTAGACGAACGCGTCGAGGTTGTCGGCGCTGCGCTTGTGCCAGGGAGCGCCCTTGGGCAGCTTGAGCCGGCGGACCTGCTCGGCCTGGTAGTTCCGCAGCCACCGCACGCCGCGGTCGAGCATGCCGGGCACGAGGGCGACGCCGTTCTGCTGCGCGAGCTGGAGCCCGTGGACGACCGTCGCGGTCGTGTGCGGATACGAGCGCTCGCCCCAGCCGGAGAACCAGCCCCAGCCGCCGTCGGTGAGCTGCATCGCCGTCAGTTTCTTCACGCCCTCCTTGACCATCCGCGCGACCTCGGCCTCGTCGAAGACGGGGTTGCGGTTCACCCAATGCTTGCCGTCCCAGCGCTTCGTGCCGATCAGGCGCTTCCAGTCGTGGGCGCGCTTGACGTCGTCGCCGATCTCCTGCGCGTTCAGGTTCGTCCGCTTCTTCTGAATCTCCTTCAGGTCGAGCCCCATGTCGAGCAGGATCTTCTGCGTGATGACCGTCGGCACAAACTTGTTCAGCGTCTGCTCGGTGCAGCCGTAAGGATACTCGACCATGTAGGGGAGGGCGTCGACCATCGCGCCGGCGAGGGTCGGCGAGTAGCGGACCTCGAGCCGGCTCTCGTTGATGCGCCGCTCCTTCGGCACGGTGATCGTGATGCTCGCGGTCTTGTCCTCGGGCCGCATGGCGCCGCTGAACGAATCCATCTTGAGCATGCCGTGCACGTAGACGGGGAACCGCATCTCCATCGCGTCGGATTCCTCGTCGGTCAGCGCCTTCATCCGGATGACGGCCTCGCCTTCCTTGACGACCTTGACGCGCCAGTCGACGCGCTTCTCGCCGTTGGCATCGACGGTGATCTTCTGCGTGAGATCGCCCATCGGCTTCAGGTTCTCGCCGTCGAGTTCGAGCACGGCCGTGACGGCCTTCTTGCTCTTGAGATAATTGTGGACGTTGGCGGACAGGACGACTTCGTCCTTCTCGACGAAGAACCGCGGCGCCTGCATCCGGAGGAGGAGGTTCTTGAACGTGACGACCTCGACGTCGGCCTGTCCGACCTTCGTGCCGTGGCCCATCGCCCAGAGCTTGATCTTCCAGCCGGTCAGTTGCTCGGGCATGTCCAGCTCGAACGTCGCGTTGCCCTCCTTGTCGGTCGTGATGTCCGCCTTCCAGAAGGCGGTGTCGGCGAACTTCTTGCGGACCGTCGGCTCGGCGGCCTTGGGAGCGGCCTCGCCCCCAGCCGGGCCGCCCTTGCCGGGCGCCGCCGCCTTGGCCATCTCCCGCCGCGCTCCGGGCGCCGCCGCGTCCATCGCGACCCCTTCGGCCTCTGCTGCGAAGCCGCGTCTTGCTCTTCCGAGCCGCTGGACTTGGTTTCTTGCTACGCCCCCGCCCCCGTTCTGATCCGCCAGCTCTTCGACGACCGTCCGGCCGAAGACGCCCAGGAAGCCCATCTTCGAGACCAGCTCGCCGAAGCCCCGCGCGAGCGTGGACTCCGTGCGCGGACGGTGCCGCCGCCGCCACTTCCAGAAGAACGCCTTGATCTCCGGCACGTTCGACCCGCCGGAGATGTACTCGACCGACTTGTCGTAGATGGCCGCGACCATCGACCCGGCGAACGGCTCGCCGGAGAAATCGGTCAGCTTCAGCTTGACCGTCGCCTTCTCGCCCGGTTTGTACTTCTTCTTCGACGGCTCGACGGCGACCTTGAGCACGCGCTTCTCGGGCGGCACGATGACCTCCCGCAAATCGCTATAGAGCTTGCCGCCGCTGATCGTGATCGCCTCGACGAAGAAGTTCGGCATGTCCTTCTTCGTGACGAGAATCTCCTGCTCGACGCTCTTGCCCTCGAGCCGAACCACCTTCGGCGCGAGATAGACCCCGTTCGACGGCCTAACGAACAGGAGCACCGTGCTGCCGATCCGGTTCGTGTTGATCCGCAGCTTGACCTTCTCGCCGGGTTTGTACTCGCGCTTGTTCGTCACCAGTTCGATGTCGTTGAAGCGGAAGTCCGCCCCGTCGAATCCCTCGCCGGCGACGATGAAGACGTAGCCGCCCTCGATCGTGTGCTTCTTCGCGTCGGTCACTTCATACGAGAGCCGATACTGCCCGGCCTTGTGGCCCTTGATCTGAATCTCCGCGCGGCCCTCGTCGTTTGTGTCGAGGTCCCACTTGCCGACGACGGCCTCGACCGGCTTCGCATCTTTGTACGTGATGCGGAGCAGTTGGAGCTTGCCCTTGCCCTCGACGGGCCGGTTGTCGAGCGTCTGCGCGTTGAAGCTCGCGTGGATCACGTCGCCGACACGGTAGTGCCCGCGGTCGACCCACGCGTAGACCTTGAACGGCTTCCGCGCGACCAGCACGCTTCCGGTCCCGACGATTGTCCGCCGCGACTCGTCGACGACCTCGGCCGTGATCTCATACTTGTGGTCGGTGTCACCGTGCAGCTCCTTCGCGACGCCCGTGTCGATCTCGATCTTCGCCGTCCCGTCGCGGCCGATCTTGACCTCGTTCTCCATCAGCAGCTCGGGCGGGTCGCGGTGCCAGCCCCACGGCCACCACACGAAGTGCGGGCGCGCGCAGCCCCATTCATACCAGCCCGGATACCACGTGTAGTCGTAGGCGTACCACCAGTAGCCGTGGCCGTAGAACCAGTCCCACGGAGCGATGGGATACCAGTCGGCGCTGGTGTCGCTCCGCAGCACCTTGTACTTGACTTTCGCCTTCGTGACGGGCGCGCCGAAGTAGTATTTCGCCTGGATCGTCGCCGTGATCTTCTCGCCGAGCATCACGGGCAGCTTGGGCGCCTCGACCGTCACCTCGAACTCGGGCTTCTTGTACTCCTCGACGCGGAAGTACGAGCCGCCCAGCCTGCGGCCTTTGGGGCCGCGCCGCAGCCCGATGCGGTACCGCCCGAGCGCGGCGTCCTTCGGCAGCTCATACTCGCCGTGCAGCCCGCCCCACGCGTCGGTCGTGTACCACCCGGCGAAGACCTTCTGCCCCTTCGCGTCGTTGATCCGGACCCAGAGCTTCTGGTTGGCGAAGTCCGACTTGTCCGGCCGGTCGTATTTCGCGTGCCGGACCCAGAACTTGAACTTGACCTTGTGCTTCGGGCGGTAGACGGGCCGGTCGGTGACGACGAATGTCTTGGTCTGGCGGTACTCGCGGTCGTGGTAGCGGCTGTACCAGATGCCCGTGAAGCCGAGGTAGGCGAACCGGCCGCCGGGCGTCGTCGCCGTGATGAGCCAGCGGAGACTGGGCGGGGCCTCGACCTGGACCGGTGCGTTGTTGACGTTCGGGACATCGGCGCCCGGGGCCGCGCCCGCCGGGACCTTCTTCGGCGTCATGATAATCTGCCCGTCCTTGTCGGTGAACTCGGCGAACTGCGTGATGTCGATCGTGTAGACCCGGTTGCGGACGTGCCGCTGCCGGTAGCCGAAGAACTCGACGTTCGCCTTCGGAATCGGCACCCCCGTCGTGGCGTCGGCGACGAAGAGGTAGTGCTTCCGGTTCAGCGGCTTCTTGACCATGACGGTGTCGTCGAGCCAGATGATGATCTTGCTCGTGTTGCCGTCCTTCATCGTCGCGGTCAGCAGATAGGCCCCCGGCTTCTGGAGCGGCGTCGTGATCGTGATCCGCTTGTCGAAATGATTCTTCCGCGGCTTGAGGTCGAGCCCCCAGCCGGCGACCTTCTCGCCGAGATACTGCTTCTCGTTGTGGTGCACGAGCCGCCAGCCGATGTTGCCGATGTTCACCTTCCGCCGGTTGAGCCGGTTCGGGCGGGTCTTGATGTAGGCTTTCACGTCGTCGAGCAGCTTCTTGACCTTGATCGCGTGGGCCTCGAGCGTGACGTGCTCGCCGTTGCGGAAGCGGTACTCGACCGTCGCCCCCTTCCCGGCGGGCTGCGTCATGATGGGCTCGAACCGCCCCAGGTTCTTGACGATCTGGTCGAGCCGCTTCTGCTTCCAGTTCTTGTGGCCGGGGCCGTGCTCCTTGATGCTCCGCCGCCAGAGGCCCGCCGCCTTCGGATACTGCCGCCGGTTCTCGAAGGTCTGCGCGAGGTTCGTCAGCGACTGCTCCCCCTGCCCCCACTTCTTGTTGGCCGCGACGGTTCGGAAGAGCTTGATGAAGTTGTGCTCGTCGGGCAGCCGGAACCGCTTGATGCCGGTGGCCAGCTTGGCGATCGTCTCGTCCTCGCCGAGCGTGTGGAGCGCATACGTTCCGCTCTCGTCCTTCTTGCCGTCGCGATCCCAGTTGCCGCGGAACCAGCGGCCGTAGTAGGCCATGGTCTGGACGCCGAACTGGCTCTGGAGGAAGCTGGCGCGGATCATCAGGACCTGATTGGTCATCCCGGCGTTGAGTTCGGTCGCCTGGAGCAGGAGCCATCGCCAGCGCTCGCCGTCGCTCCTGGCGGTGCCAAAGCTTTTCGGCACGCTGTGGTAGACGGGCTTGCCGTCGGGGCCGACGGGCGCTCCCTTGCCGCCGCGCCCCCAGTAGTAGCCGTAGCCCTGGTCGTAGTCGGGCAGCTTCGACAGGTCGGTCAGGGTCTGGAGCCGCCAGGCCTGGCTGTGGCCGCGGTAGTACATCAGGGTGTTAGCGAACGAGAAGTAGAAGTTGGCGACCTCGCGCGTGTTCTTATCGTCCTGGGCCTGCTTCATCGCCTCGGCCATCAATTGGAGCGCGCGGACGCGGTCGCGCTGGTGCGCGTTGACGTGCTTGCCGCCGCCACGGTGTTGGCCGCGGCGGAACTCGCCGGCGACCATGAAGCCCCAGTGCTGGATGTTCATGTAGTTCTGAGCCGCGGTGTAGAGGAGGCGCCAGTTCTTCGCGTGGACCTTGATGACGGCCTCGCGGAACGCGTCGATCTCGTTGACGCGCCCCAACTGCTGCAGGCAGTTGGTGGCGTGGTTCAGGTACACGCCGATCTGCTTCGGGTCGCTCTTCGGGTCGAGCGCCAACCTGCGGTAGGCGCCGTAGGCGTCGCGCCAGTTGCCCTCTTTCCGGAGCTTATCGGCCTGATGAGCCGATGTCTTCTTGACGTTCTCGACGGGCTGGGCCGAAATGGTTGCCGCGGCGAGGCATACGACCAGAATCCACAACGAGAGCTTCTTCCATGACATGGGCTCACTCCGATGGTTCGGTTGCGTTTGGACGGTCTGCGTGGGGACGCCGACGGCTCGTCCCACTTATGTAGACGCGCGAAGATACCGCGGCGTTCCGAAAAAGAGAAGTCTTTTTTGCCCCGGCCCCGGCTCGGCCGACCGACTGTGTTTCAAAGGGCGGACCCGTGACCGCCG
>CAYLQD010000054.1:0-17637 GCA_964385685.1 uncultured Planctomycetota bacterium
GCTAAGACTTGGCAACGCCGACTTGACAGCGTCGATAGTATGTGATAGTATTTGATAGGCGAAAGTTGCCCAGAGCGCGGAGGCCGAGATGGGCACCAATTCGACACTCCTCGTAAGACACGCCGCTCACCACAAACGCAAGTCATTCATATCGGCACGGTTAGAATCGTCCACCGTCTTCCGATCTGGAGAGAGCCAATGACCGACCACGTCGAGCGACTTCACCGGCTTCGGGCCAACCTCGCCACCATCATCCGCGGGAAGGACGAGTCCATTGAGGTTGTCACCGTCGCCCTGATCGCCGGCGGGTCCGTCCTGATGGAGGACGTGCCAGGGGTCGGCAAGACGACGCTCGCGAAGGCGCTCGCGCGCTCGGTCGACGCGTCGTTCCGCCGCATCCAGTTCACGCCCGACCTTCTGCCCGCCGATATCCTCGGCTCGTCGATCTACAACCCCCAGGACGGGTCGTTCCGGTTCAAGCAGGGGCCCGTGTTCTGCAACGTGCTCCTCGCCGACGAGATCAACCGGGCGTCGCCCCGCACGCAGTCGGCGCTGCTCGAGGCGATGAACGAGATGCAGGCGACGATCGAGGGCGTCCGCCGCCCGCTGCCCAATCCGTTCCTTGTGATCGCGACGCAGAACTCCGTCGAGTTCCACGGCACGTATCCGTTGCCCGAGGCGCAGCTCGATCGGTTCCTCGTCCGGATCGACCTCGGCTATCCGGAGCCCGACATCGAAGTCGAGATTCTGCACGCGCAGGCGCTGCGGCATCCGCTCGACACGCTCGAACCCGTGCTCTCGCGCGACGACGTGATCGACATGCAGCAGGAGGTGCGCAGCATCCGCGTCGACGAGAGCGTGTCGCGCTACATCGTCGACATTGTCGCGGCGACCCGCGAGGACGCGCGGCTGCGGCTGGGCGTGAGCCCGCGGGGCTCGTTGATGCTGTTCCGGGCGACGCAGGCCGCGGCCTATGCCGCCGGCCGCGACTTCGCGCTGCCCGACGACGTCCAGAAGCTTGCCCCCTGCGTCCTCTCGCACCGCCTGATCCTGACGTCGAAGTCGCGCTACTCCGGGATCGGCAAGGGCGACGTGATCGCCGACATCCTGGGGGCCGTGAAGGTGCCGACATGAAGAAGCTGCCCTCCGCCATTGTCCGGAAAATTCGCGACGCCTGGCGGAACGGCTTCACACCCGGCGGGCGATACCTCCTGCTCGCCGTCTTGTTCGCCGGCGGATTCGTGTCGGTCACCATCTCGCTCCCCATCGACCACATGTTCTCGATGCTCATCTGTTTCTTTATCATCGCGCGGGTGACCGGCTGGATCCTGAAGCCGCGCGTGCGGCTGCGCGGACGCGTGCCGGAGAAGGTCAGCGCGGGCCAGAGCATCACGAGCGAGTTTGCGCTCGAAAACACGTCGCGGCTGCCAGCCCTCGACGTCTCCCTCCAGTTCCGCTCGCTGCCGCAGTACGTCGAGCACCGCGACAGCGGGCGAATCCTCCCGCGGATCGGGCCGAACGAGTCGGACACGTTCGACCTCGAACTCATCGCGCGAAAGCGGGGCATCTACCGGCTGCCGGAGGTCCGCCCATGCACGAGCTTCCCGTTCGGCGTGTGCCGGAGCTACGGCCAGGGCCACAAGCCCGGCAACCTGCTCGTGCTGCCCAGCTTCCTCCCGATCACGAGCGTCAACATCCCCGTCGGGCGGCGCTATCAGCCGGGCGGGATCGCGCTGACGTCGAACGTGGGCGAGTCGCCCGAGTACATCGGCAGTCGCGACTACCGCGCCGGCGACCCGTATCGCCACCTCGACTTCCGCTCGTGGGCGCGGCTCGCCAAGCCGGCCGTCAAGGAGTTCCAGGAGGAATACTACTGCCGGCTGGCGCTCGTCGTCGACACGTATGTTGCCCCGGGCCGCGCGAAGGGCCCCGGCGGGTTCCCCGAGTTGGAGGCGGCCGTGTCGCTGACGGCGGCCGTGGCCGACGCGCTCTCGCGCGGCGAATACATCGTCGACATCTTCGCGGCCGGGCCGGAGCTGTATGTGTTTCGCGCGGGCCGGCACATCGCGCACCTCGACAACATCCTCGAGATCCTCGCGTGCGTCGATGAGTGCCGCACGAGTCCCTTCGAAACGATCACGCCGGCCATCGCCGGCGAACTCGCGAACATCACGTCCGTCATCTGCGTGCTGCTCGACTGGGACGCCGATCGCGAACGGTTCGTCCGCGCGGCCGTCGAGTCGGGCAGCGCCGCGAAAGTGCTCATCGTGCGCGACGGGCCGACGACCGAGCCGTTCGCCGAGGCCGAGAGCTGGGCCGGCCCGATCAAGGCCTTCTCGGCCGCGGACGTCGGCTCGGGCGGGATCGAGGAGATCTGACCATGCAGCGCCGATTGATTCTTGCAATGGTCGTCCTCGAGGCGCTCCTCCTGCGGCTCATGTATCAGGTTACGCTCTACCCCATCCTGGCGATCGTCGTCGGCGGGTACGCGCTGCTGCGCGGCCCGCAGCTCCCGGCATCGCGCCGCCGCCAGTCCATTTACTCATTCCTCCTGCTGCTGTCGTTCGTTGCGCTGTGGCAGTTGATCCCGTTCCAGGCGGCTGCTATTCAAGGGCTCCGCGGGTCCGAGGTCACCTACGTGTTTGCGCAGTACTTCATCGCGCTCCAGGTGCTCGACCTGTTCTTCAGGAAGGAGAGGATGTCGGCCCTCATCCCGTTCTATGGCGCCCTGGCCGTCGTGTGCGCGGGCAATGTCTATATCCCTGTCCGCCTGAGCGTGGTCTTCGGCGCGTTCAGTCTGCTCTTCATCGGCCTCTCCGTCGCCTACTTCCGCAGCCGGATGACGCCGGTGGCGCGGCGCGGACAGCGCCCGCCGCGGCGTGCGTGGGTCCCCGTGGCCGCGCTGTTGATCCTGACCGGGCTTGCGTCGGCGGGGCTCAGCGGCCTGGTCTACCAGCACCGCTATCGTGCCACGGAACTCCTCGTGGATCTTTTCGGGACGCGGACCGCCCGAGCGGGGCCGGGCTACACCGATGACGCGACGCTCGGCAGCATCGTCCGCCTGCGCGAGGAGGACCTCGGAGACCAGACAACGCTTCGCGTGTTCTCGAAAGACCCGCCGGGCTACCTGCGCGGCAAAGCGTTCGACTACTACAACATACGGTCCGAGTGGCGGGACATGAGCACGCCGACCACGCTGGCGCCGGTCGCGCCCCCGGAGGGCCTGGCCGACCTCCGGCCCGAGCAGAACTACTTCGAGCTGGCGACGTACGAGGGCGTCTCGTGGCGGCGCGTCGACGTCTGGCCAACCCGCTACATCATGACGGGCATGTTCAGCCCAGAGGACGCGGCCGTCGTGGCCGCGCCCGACGTCGAGACGCTCACGCTCGACACAAACGGCGCCACCGAATCGGGCGAGATCACCGGCGGCATCCACTACTCGTGGTTTGTTCCGCAGAACCCTCTGCCCGAGGCGATCACCCCCCGGAACCGGTGGCGGTTCAAGCGGGTCCCGGCCTCCATCGATCCCCGCGTGCACGACCTCGCGCGCAGGATATTCGCCGGGCGCAAGACGCCGAGCGAGAAGATGGATGCCGTCGTCGACTACTTCCGGGCGAACTACCGCTACGAAGTCGGCATCCAGATCCCGGACGGCGCCGACCCGCTGACCCATTTCCTCCTGGTGCGTCCCGCGGCGCACTGCGAATACTTCGCCGCCGGCGCCGCCCTCCTGCTGCGGATCGGCGACGTGCCGACCCGGTACGTGACCGGGTTCGTGGTCGAGGAGTGGAACCCGTTCGGGCAGTACTGGATGGCCCGCAACCGGAACGCGCACGCGTGGGTCGAGGCGTATGACGACGAGACCGGGTGGCAGATCGTCGAGGCGACTCCGGCCTCGGGGCTGCCAAGTCCGGCGGACGTGAACGTCGCCGATCATCTGGCCGACTACGCTCGCTTCCGGGTCCAGGAGCTTCAGGTGGCCGCGTTCCTCCGGGGGACCGAGGGTGTCATGGCGTGGCTGGGCGCCCGCGGCCGCGGCCTGCTGGCCATCGCGATGAGCGATTCGGCCGGGATGCTGGCGCTGAAGGCCTGCGTGCTCGTCCTCTTTGTCCGGTATCTCTTGCGGCGCGTCTGGCGGCGGCGGCCGCGGCGGATGCCCGAAGCCCCGCTCGTGCGGGCCCTGCACGCGCTCCTCGCGCAGGCCGATGCCGGTCTTCGGAAGCGCGGATTGACTCGCGAGCACACCGAGACGCTGCACCAGTTTGCGCGTCGGGTCGGCGAGGCCGCGCCCGAGTGCGCCGGTGCGGCGGACTGGTACGACGCGTACGCGGCCGTCCGCTACGGCGGCGAAGCAGCCGAATCCGACCTGACGCGACTCAGGCGGCTCCTGCCCGGCCAGAGAAAAGAGCCGCTCCCTGGCGCGGAAAAAGCTCGTGACTAGTGTGATCGGGGCGTGTATGCTATCGTAAGAGAACGATCTCGAAAGGCGTGAGGGCAGTGATGTCGGAGCCACGAACGATCGCGATTCCTGAGAGTGTTCTCGCGACGGCCCAGTCTATCGATGACCTCGAGGATTGGCTCGCCGCGAACGATCCCGACTTCCTCGTTCGGTTGAGGCGCATCAGGCGTGACGAGGACCTCGCGGGCAAGGGCAAGGACCTCGGGGAGATACTCGACCGGTGGCCTATCGAGTCATAGTTCTTCCTTCGGCCGAGGCGGGCCTCGAGGCGCTTGACGCCCGCATTCGCCGGCGCATACTCCGGCGGCTCGTGTGGCTGCGAGAGAACGCGGCCCACATGGTACACCACCACCTCAGTAACCTGCCCGACGACCTGGCAGGGCTCTGCCGCTTTCGCGTCGGGGACTACCGCATCCTCTACTGGCGCTACCCTTCAGAGGCCGTGCTCAAGATCTATCGCATACGGCATCGCCGCGATGTCTATCGTCGCCTCTGACCGGATCAGTCAATTGTCGGAGATCGCGGGCCTCGCTGCCGGTGAAGGGCCGGCGGCGCGGAAAATGAACGGCGCGGCCCGCCATAAGTTCCCTGAATGAAGCCGGTTACATCTTAATCCCTCTGCGCCACTTGTTCCGCGACGGAGAGAGTGATAGAATTCGTATAGACGGGCACAATGCAGGCTCTCCCCACGCCGCTTCGTGCCGATCATGGGATTGGGCCCGACGCGGCAATGGCTGGGGGACATCGGCATGGCGAGGCGTTATAACCTCACCCTGATCCGCAACTTATCGAGGCAGCTCCGCCTCTCGCCGAAGACCCAGCGCGAACTCCAGATCAGCCGCCTCGAACACCTCATCCGCGATCTGCAGCCCGGCCGGCGATATCCCGAGAACTACGTCGTCTACCGCCTGACCCTCTACAATCCGCCCCCGAGCCGCAAGTCGGTCGAGGGCGGCGAACTGAAGGCCGACCTCATCAACCTGCTCGACGGCCTCAGCGCCACGCTCGATATCCGCGCGACCCGCAAGACGGCCGCCAACGTCCTGACGCTCGACCAGATCCGCGACCTCTACGACATCTCCGCGAAGACGCTCGAGGAGTGGCGCCGCAGCGGCCTCATCACCCGCCGCTATATCTTCCCCGACGGCGTCCAGCGCTCCGCGGCGACGCGGGCGCACGTCGAGACGTTCGTCGCGTCGATCGGGCAGGGCCCGATGTATCAGATTCGCGTGCCCAACGCGAAACAGCGGGGACTGATCCTGGGCGAGGCGGCCGCGCTCGCGAAGGCCGGCAACGTGTCGCTGCCCGAAGCCGTCCGCCGGCTTGCCGCGAAACTCGATCTGCCGCCCCGGCTCGTCCGCCACGCGATCCGCACCCACGAGATGGCCGATCCCGACCACCTGCTTTTCCCGAGTTCCGTGGTCCCGCTCGACGAGGCCAAGCGGCGGAAGATGCTTGCCGCGCACCAGGCGGGGCAGGAGCAGCGGGAGATCGCCCGGGTGCTCGGGCTCAGCCGCCGGCTCGTCGCGTCGTATCTCAAGAAGGTGCGGGCCGAGGAGTTGCTTCGCCACGACGTCGAGTATCGCTACGATCCAGTGTTCGACGGGCCCGACGCCGACGACGTCGTCCTGAACGACCCGGCCCTGGACCCGCCGCCCGCGAAGCCGCCGCGGGAGCCGCCGGAAGGGATGCCCCCGTACTTCGCCGACCTCAGCCGGCTGCCGCTGCTGGCGCCGGGCGAGGAGCACGCCCTCTTCCGGAAGTACAACTACATCAAGTTCACGTTCGCCCGCCTGCGCGAGTCGCTCAAGCCGTCGGAGGGCGATGATCCGCGGCTGCTCGCGCGGCTCGAGACGCTGGCCGACGAGGCGAGCCGCTGCCGCGCGCGGCTGGTCGAGGCGAACCTGCGGCTCGTCGTCAAGCTCGCCCGCCAGCACGCCGGGCGGATCATGGCGATCGACCCGCTCATCAGCGAGGGCAACCTGAGTCTCCTGAACGCCGTCGAGAAGTTCGACTTCACGCGCGGCACGCGGTTCAGCACCTACGCCACGTGGTGCGTGGTGAAGCGTTTTGCGCGCGTTGTGCCGGAGGAGAACTACGTCATCGGCACGTACCGGACGGGGGCTGAGGAGGTCATCGAGATCCAGCCCGACCGCTCGACGAGCGAACTCGAGCAGAAGGAGAACCTCGACCACATCCGGATGCAGCTCAGCAAGGTGATGGAGCATCTCGGCGATCGCGAGCGCCAGATTCTGTCGCTGCGGTTCGGGCTCGTCGGTTCGCCGCAGACGCTCGAGCAGGTCGGGGCGGTGCTGGGCATCACGCGGGAGCGCGTCCGCCAGCTCGAAATGCGGGCGCTGCGAAAGGCGGCCGACGTGCTTCACCTGCAGGTGAGTTGAGCCGGCCTCGAGAACCCGGACAAAGACACGCGGGAGAGATTCTTCGCTCCGCTCAGAATGACAGTATGTGGCCGTGCCGATGGGTTGTCATCCTGAGCGTCAGCGAAGGATCTCGCCGTTCAACGAGGCAGGTTCCGCTCACTCCGTCGCCACCACCAACCCCAGGCCTCGCAGCACGGGCAAGGCCACGTCGACGACGGCGGGATCGAACTGCGTGCCCGCGCGGTCGCGAAGCTCCCCGCAGGCAAGGTGCACGTGCTGGACGGGGCGATAGGGCCGACGCGAGGTCATCGCGTCGAACGCGTCGGCCACGGCGATGATGCGGGCCCCGGCGGGGATTTCGTCGCCCGCCCAGCCCAGCGGATAGCCGGACCCGTCGTACGATTCGTGATGGCTGCTGGCGACGGCGCACACGAGTCGCAGGTCGCTGATCATCGAGACGATGTCGAACGTGTAGCTGGAGTGCAGCTCGATCACCTGCCGCTCTTCGTCCGAGAGTGCGGACGGCTTGTCGAGCATCGTCGTCGGGACGCTGAGCTTGCCGACGTCGTGCAGCAGGGCGGCCCACTTCAAGAGCGTCAGGTCGGCGTGTTCCAGTCCCATCGTGATCCCTATCAGCAGGGCGTAGCGGGCCACGCGGCGCGAGTGCCCGATCGTATACGGATGCTTGTTGTCGACGACCCGCGAAAGGACATCCAGGGTCACGCCGATCGCATCGCAGCCGCGCTCGACCGGTATTCCGCCGACGTCGAGCCGCTCGGTCTCGAAGAACGCCTCCAATCCCTCGAGGTCGGTCAGTTGCTCGTGGCATCCGGCCCGGAGTTCTTCGACCAGCGCCGCGACCACGTCCGGTGCGAGCCGGTCGCCAGCCAGCTCGCCGAGCCGGTCGACGACTGAGCCGAGCGAGCGAAGCGGATCGTCGCGGAGGATCAGATCGGTCGTGTCGGCGGCGTTGAGAATCTGCCCGTCGATGCTGATCTCGTGCTCGCGGAGCCCGCGGGGAAAGCCGTGTCCGTTCCACGCTTCGTGATGGTCGAGCACGGCGCGGGCCGCGACGCCGATGCCCGGCAGTGAGCTGACGATCTCGGCCGACAGAAGCGGGTGCGATATGATGAGTGGATGCTTGAGTTGGTCCGCCAGTTCGCCGGCTTCCGAGTCGTCGGCCATGTAGGTCACGACGTGGTGGGGCAGGCCCACTCCGCCGACGTCGTGGAGCAGCCCGGCGTAGAAGTTCGGCACGAGGTCGTCTCCGTCGAGCGCCCGGGTCAGGCGGGCGGCGATGACGGCGACGCGCCAGCCGTGGTAGAGCTTGACGCCTTCCTCGATGTCCATCGCCATGGAGACGGCGCTGATCAGTTCGTTGACCGTGCGGGCCGCGTCGACATCCACTGGACAACTCCCAAGGGCTCGGCGCACTGCGCGCCGAATGCCGCCGCCATCTCTTAGTGTCGGCTGAGAAATCGGTTGGGTGAGGATGCTCTCGGGCGGCGCGCGGTCAGAGGGCCGTGAGGACCGATGCGACCTCTCGGACGGCGGGCTCGTCGACGCAGACGGGCAGGGCGAGCACTTCGCCGCAGGCCCGCTCGGCCGCGGGGAAGTCGCCCTCCCGGCCGCCGAGGCCGGCGAAACACTCCTGAAGGTGGAGCGGGACGGGATAGAAGACCGCGCAGCCGATGCCGGCGTCCTTGAGCTTGGCCATCGCGTCGTCCCGCCG
Organism: uncultured Planctomycetota bacterium; assembly: GCA_964385685.1. Lineage (GTDB taxonomy): Bacteria > Planctomycetota > PUPC01 > PUPC01 > PUPC01 > CAYLQD01. The sequence goes on from CAYLQD010000054.1 coordinate 8,573, forward strand.
GCCGTCGAGCACACGCAGCTCATACTGGTTAAACACGTGCCGGTGGCCGGGCAGTTCGGCGGGCGTGACGAACCGGTCGTCGTCGGCGAGCAGTTCGGCGTAGAGCGCGGCCGCGCTGCGGCGTGTCTCCTCCCATGTCCGGAGGTGCGGCAGCTTGACCGAGAGGGCCGCGGCCTGGATGCCGTCGAGCCGGAAGTTCCCGCCGACCATCTTGTAGTAGTACGTCGGGTTCTGGCCGTGGTCGCGGAGCAGGACGATCTTCTCGCCCAGCGCCGCATCGTTCGTGACGACGGCGCCGCCGTCGCCGATCGCTCCCAGGTTCTTCGCGGGATAGAACGAGTAAATGCCGACCGTGCCCATCGTGCCCGACATCCGGCCGTCGTGGCGCGCGCCGATCGACTGGGCCGCGTCCTCAAGCACCCACACGCCCTTCCTCTCAGCGAGCGCGAGGATCGGATCCATGTCGGCCGACTGCCCGAACAGGTGCACGGGGATGATGCCGACCGTGCGGTCGGTCATGCGCTCTTCAATCAGGGCGGGATCGATGTTGAACGAGACGGGATCGATGTCGACGAAGACGGGCGTCGCGCCGAGCCGGGCGACCGCGCCGGCCGTCGCGAAGAAGGTGAACGGGGTCGTGATGATCTCGTCGCCAGGCCGCACGCCCAGCGCCATCAGCGCGACGAGCAAGGCGTCGGTGCCCGAGGAGACGCCGACGGCACGCTCCGCGCCGACATACTCGGCCAGCTCCCGCTCGAACGCGTCGACGTACTTGCCGCGGATGTACGAGCCCGAGTCAAGCACCTCGACCAGCTTCGCGGCAAGTTCGTCGCGGATCGGCCCGTGCATCTTCGGGATGTCCAGCATCGGGATCGCCACGCGAGGTTCCTCCTATTGAGCTTCGCGGCAACAATGGAAGCCGGGCGTGTGTCGCGGGGATTCTTCGCTGACGCTCAGAATCACAGAACTCACAGCAAGATAGGAGTTCATGTCATGCTGAGCCCTTCGGCTTCGCTCAGGACAGGCTCCGCGAAGCATCTCTGCCGTGTCCGCGTGGCATTCCTTTCGATGCATGATCGTCAATGAGGACGACCTTCTTCGTTCCGTCTCTTCCTGAATTCGCTGTAGGGCACCTTGCCCGTCGCCTGGTCGGGCGGCAGCGGCGCGTCTTCATCGAGGTCGAGGCAGCGGACCACGCCGGGCTCGATCTCCCGGTATCGGTATCCGCTTTCCGGGCAGGCCATGAGGCCGTCGGCGTCGGGGCCCTTGAGCGGATGGCCGTGCCGGCTCATCCAGCCGCGCTGCCGCGCGGGCGCCCCGATCATGAAGGCATAGTCGGGCACGTCTTTCGTGACGACCGCGCCGGCGGCGATGAAGGCGTATCGCCCGACTACGACGCCGGGGATGATGGTCGCGTTCGCGCCGACCGTTGCGCCGCGCCGGATCAGCGTCTTCTCGTAGATGTCCCGGCGGGCGATCTGCGCCCGCGGATTGCTCACGTTCGTCAGCACACACGACGGCCCCAGGAAGACGTCGTCTCCGACCGTCACGCCCGAGTAGACGGAGACGTTGTTCTGAATCTTGCACCGGTCGCCGATTCGGGCGCCGTCGGCGACGTGGACGTTCTGTCCGAGCGAGCAGTTCGCGCCGATGACGGCCCCGCCCAGCACGTGGCTGAAGTGCCAGACCTTCGTGCCGTCGCCGATCCGGGCGCCGTCGTCGACCACGGCTGTCTCGTGCGCGAAGTGCGACAGGGTTCGTGTCCTCATTTCAGGAACGGATGCGCGGGCTCGGCGGGCGGCTCCGGATCCGCGTGCCGGATGTCGTGCACGAGTGCGATCGACGGCCGCGCGTCCTCGATGCCGAATCCCCGCCCGGCGAGAATCTCCTCGTAGACCCGCGTGTGCAGGTCGGTGAATCCCTCCGAGAAGTCGATCTCCTGTCCGTCGACCGTGATCGACCGGAACGCGCGGTTGCCTTCGTGCGGGTGGTCGGGCGGCAGGTCGGCCGCGTCGAGTGAAAGGTACCACGTGACCGTCGCGCGTTCGAGCTGGAGCGCTCCGGCCATCTTCTCGGGCTGCGCGAGGTGGACGGCGCTCCCCTCGACCGGGCCGAACAGCCAGGTCAGCATGTCGAAGAAGTGGACGCCGATGTTCATCGCGACCCCGCCGGACTTGTCGACCGAGCCCTTCCAAGACGCCTCGTACCACCGACCGCGCGGCGTGACGTACGTCAGGCAGACGTCCTTCCGCTCGCCGGGCGGCTCGGCGTCGAGCCGTTCCTTCAGCGCTCGCACCGACGCGTGCTCGCGAAGTTGGAGCACCGTGCGGACGCGCCGGCCATATTCCTGCTCGAGCTGGGCGAGCTGGTCGAGGTTCCACGGGTTGATGACGAGCGGTTTCTCGCAGATGATGTCGGCGTGGACCCGCAGCCCGAGCCGGACGTGCGCGTCGTGCAGGTAGTTGGGCGAGCAGATGCTCAGGTACTCGACGCGCCCGTCGGCGCTCCCGCGGCGCAGCTTCTCGAGGTGCCGGTCGAACCGTTCGATCTCGGCGAAGAAGCGGGCCTCGGGGAAGAACTGGTCGAGCACGCCGACGGAGTCGTGCGGGTCGACCGCGGCGACGAGGCGGTTGCCCGTGTCGCGGATCGCCCTCAGGTGCCGGGGGGCGATGTAGCCCGCCGCGCCGATGAGAGCGAAGCTCTTCGCCGTCTCTGCCATAACCCCGCCGCACACGTGCTGTGTCTCAGGCCGGAACCGCGTGAAGTGCGAGTATTCTAGCGCCCGCGCCGCCGACCGTCAAGCTCGACGGCCGCGGCCGTAGCGCAGCCGCCTTCCTTGACCGGCCGGCGCCGTTGCGGTATCGTATCCGCCGACTCGGAAGGAGGGCATCCGCCACGATGGCAACGGAAGCCGCCACGGCAGACGCGACGCCGAAGCAGGGCCTGAAGGGCCGCTCGTTCTGGGCCCTCATCGTCACGCAGTTCCTCGGCGCGCTCAACGACAACGCCTTCAGGATGATGGTCCTGCTCTTCGTCTCGGCCGGCGCCGTCCAGTCGGAGGGCGGGGCGAAGTACACGTCGGGCGCGACGGCGACGTTCGCCCTGGCCTACATCCTCTTCTCCGCGTCGGCCGGCTACCTCGCCGACCGGTTGAGCAAGCGGCTCATCATCGTGCTGGCGAAGGTGGCTGAGATCGCGGTGATGGGGCTGGCCTACTTCGCGCTGCTCGCCGGCGATCCCGTGACGCCCATCATTGTCCTCTTCCTGATGGCGGTCCAGAGCACGTTTTTCAGCCCGGCGAAGTACGGCGTGCTGCCCGAGATCCTCGACGACGAGGAGCTGTCGCAGGGCAACGGCATCATCAACATGACGACGTACGTCGCCATCATCTTCGGTACGGTCGTCGGCGGATGGCTGATGGCCGCGTTCGGCAGCCTCGTCGAGCGCCCGGACGGCACGACGGGCTACGAGGGGCCGCTGCACAACGCGGCGCTCGTCTTCATCGGGATCGCGATGCTCGGCACGATCACGAGCTTGTTCGTGAAGCGCGTGCCCGCGGCCGGTTCGCACAAGAGCTTCCGCTGGAACTTCCTCGCCGACTCGTGGGCGGGAGTGCAGCGCGTCCGCAAGGACCGGCCGCTTTTCCTCGCCATGCTGGCCAACATGTACGTGTGGGTCTTCGGCGCGGTCTTCATACAGAACTTCGCGCCGTATGGCTGGGAAGTGCTCCAGACCGAGAGCGCCGACACGATCGCCAACCTGACCGGGCTGCTGGCCGTCGGCATCGCACTCGGGAGCGTGATCGCCGGCAAGCTCTCGGGCCGCAAGATCGAGTTCGGCCTCGTGCCGTTCGGCGCGATCGGCATGACGTTCTGCTGCATCGCCTACTGGTTCATTGGCCTGCCCGCGAGCCAGACGCTGAGGATCTACCTCGCGGGCGCCAACCAGATGGCTGTCGGGTTCTTCGTCGGCTTTTTCGTCGTGCCGCTCAACGCGTACATCCAGCAGAAGAGCCCGCGGGGCGCGAAGGGCGACAACATCGCCGTGCTCAATTTCATCACGTTCGCGGGCATCCTCGCGGGCGCAGGCGTCGTCTACCTGCTCTCGGCCGTGCTCAAGATGACGCCCGACGAGATTTTCGTCCTCTTCGGCCTCATCACCATCGGCGTCACGATCACGATCTGCTGCATCCTGCCCGACTTCCTCATCCGGTTCGTCGCGTGGATCGCGACCCAGACCATCTATCGGTTCCGCGTTGTCGGCGCGGAGAACGTGCCGAAGGAGGGGCCGGCGCTGCTCGTGTGCAACCACGTCTCGCTCGTCGACGCCGCGCTCGTGTCCGCGTGCCTCCAGCGGCGCGTGCGGTTCGTGATGTACCGCGAATACTACGACCACCCGCTGCTCCACTGGGCGGCGCGGATGAACCGAGCGATCCCCATCTCGACGGCGGACGGGCCGCGGGCGCTGATCGAGGCGTTCCGCGAGGCCCGCAAGGCGCTCGTCGAGGAGGGCGCCCTCGTCTGCATCTTCGCCGAGGGCAGCATCACGCGGACCGGTAACCTGCTCGGGTTCCGCTCGGGCTTCGAGCGGATCGTCAAGGACACCGACGTGCCCATCGTGCCCGTGCACCTCGACCGCGTCTGGGGCAGCATCTTCAGCTACGAGCGCGGCCGCGTCTTCTGGAAGTGGCCGCGGGCGATTCCCTATCCCGTGACCGTGTCGTTCGGCGAGCCGATGCCGCCGGCGACGACGGCCCACGACGTGCGGACGGCCGTCGCCGAGCTGGGAGCCGAGGCGTTCGAGCACCGCAAGGGCGCGCAGATCCTCCTGCACCAAGCCTTCATCCGGACCGCGCGGCGGATGTGGGGCCGGCGGTGTGTCGCCGACTCGACGGGCGCGAAGATGACCTACGGCCGCCTGCTGACCGCGGCCGCGCTCCTCGGCAAGCGGATCAAGCGCCTCGCCGAAGGGGACGAGCACGTCGGGCTGCTGCTCCCGCCGTCGTGCGGCGGCGCGGCCGCCAACATCGCGACCCTCTTCGCCGGCAAGGTGCCCGTCAACCTCAACTACACCGCGTCGCGCGACGGCATGCGGGCGGCGATCGAGGCCTGCGGCATCCGCCGCGTGCTCACCTCGCGCAAGTTCCTCGACAAGGCCAAGCTCGAGCTGATGCCCGAGATGGTCCTGCTCGAAGACCTGACCGACGTCATCACGCCGGGGCAGAAGCTCCGGGCGGCGCTCGCCGTGCGCCTGCTGCCGCGGTGGGTCCTGTGCCTGATTTACAGCCGCCGCGGCCTGCGGGCCGACGATCCCGCGACCGTCATCTTCTCGAGCGGGAGCACGGGCGTTCCGAAGGGCGTCGTCCTCTCGCACAAGAACATCACGTCGAACGTCGAGGGCTTCTGCCAGGTCGTCGCGTTCTCGCAGAGCGACACCGTCTGCGGCATTCTCCCGTTCTTCCACTCGTTCGGTTTCACCGTGACGCTCTGGGCGCCCGTGCTGCGGAGCTTCGGCGTCGTCTACCACGCGAACCCGCTCGACGCGAAGACCGTCGGGCGGCTGGTCCGCGAGCACAAGGCGACGCACCTCATCACGACGCCGACGTTCCTGATGGCCTACACGCGTCAGTGCAAGCCGGAAGACCTCGCGACGCTCAGGATGGTCGTCGTCGGCGCGGAGAAGCTGAAGCCGCGGGTCGCCGACGCGTTCGAGGAGAAGTTCGGCGTGCGGCCGCTCGAGGGATACGGCTGCACGGAACTGTCGCCCGCCGTCGCGGTCAACATTCCCGACGTGCGTCGGCCCGACGGCCGGGTGCAGATCGGCACGAAGGAGGGCACGATCGGCCAGCCGCTGCCGAGCATCGCCGCGAAGATCGCCGACCCCGCGACCGGCGAGCCGCTGCAGGACGGCGAGGAGGGGCTGCTGCTCATCAAGGGGCCGAACGTGATGCTCGGCTACCTCGACCGGCCCGACGAGACCGCCGAGGTCATCGAGAACGGCTGGTACAAGACGGGCGACATCGCGCGGATCGACGAGGACGGGTTCATCACCATCACCGACCGGCTCTCGCGGTTCAGCAAGATCGGCGGCGAGATGGTCCCGCACCTCGCGGTCGAGGACGCGATCTACGAGATACTCGGCGTTGGCGCGAGCGAGCACGTCTGTGTCGTCACGTCGGTGCCCGACGAGCGGAAGGGCGAACAGCTCGCCGTGCTGCACACCAAGCTGCCGATGCCGGTTGATGAGTTGTGCGAGAAGCTCAAGGAGAGCGGGCTGCCGAACCTCTGGATCCCGCGGCGCGACCTGTTCCACGAGGTTGCGGAGATCCCGCTCCTGGGGAGCGGCAAGGTCGCCCTGAGCGACGTCAAGCGCATCGCGGCGGAGGCGTTTGGGAAGGGGAGCGAAGCAGCCGACGCGTGACAATCCCCGCGCGGCCCGGCACGTTCACCGATTCCCCCGTCCGGCCTTGTGATCGTACTTCGGATCGTAGTCGATCTGTCCGAACAGGTTCAGCATTCTCGACTGCCTCCGGCGCTGGACGCGCTTGGCGGTCATCTCGTTCGCCGCGTCCCTTCGTCCGTTTGGGTCCTTCAACTTAGTTCCGCGTCCTCCGTTGTCGGTCTCGCTTCGCCTTCTGGTTTCTCCCTTCTGTCTTCTGTCATCTGTCCGCTGCCATCTGCCTCTTTGTCGCCGACCCCCGCCGCCAGCACCTGCTCAATCACCGCCTTGAGCCACTGAAGCTCCTCGCCCGATAGCCCCTGACCGAATGTCATGCTCTCGGACTCGGACCGGACGAGGATAGCACTGCTGGATGACAGTGCGTCATCAGATCCGGAAGAAGCAACATTCATCGCGACGACCAGCCTGAACTCCTGGAGTCCGCCGGGTGATGACGCGAATGCCCTGCGGCCGCCATAGCCCGCTTCACGAATCGTCAGTTGATCGGGCGAGACACGTATGTCGAAGCTGCGTGTGGCGCTTCGGAGAACGGCACGAGCGAACACACTATGGAACAACGCCAGCAGGAATACGCTTCCCACGCCGGCCAGCAAGTAGAGAAGGGTCATTGAGGTCTTCGGCGGTTCATCGCGGAGAATGATCGGCAGCCAGGCACAGAGCGGCGAGCACACCCAAGCAACCAACACCAGGACGTGCCAGATGCGAATGCCCCTCGCGGGTATCTGTATTGTCAGGCCGTTTCCTTCCACGCAACACGACACGCGCGAACCGTCCGGCGCAACCGGCAGGGCCGAATCACGGGCCCTCTTGGCCAAGCGTTCGGCCTCCCGCTTCTGCACATCCTCCCGGTCTTCGATGCGGACCTCCTCGTAGGTGTCCCTGAGGGATTCGTCCTTGATGTCGACGCCCATGGCGCGGGCGAGTTCCTCCGCCCTCTCACGCGCCTGGTGCCGCTCGGTGTGCAACGACACACTCACCTTCTTCTGCTCGTTCGTAACGAGGTGCACGGAGAAGTTGACGCTCCCTCGCACGTGCCAGACGCTAAGCAGCACGCGAGAGAAGTCGCTGAAACGAAAGATGCGGCGGCAACGCAACCAGACGAACCAAAGCGTATATGACTCGATCACTGTCTGCTTTGCGATGTCGACGACCACTGTCCGCTTGCTCATCAGGATCCCGGTCGCAAACACGCCCTGGGGCACTATGGCCGCGGTCGCTTCCAACCAAGGCCAATCCATAATGTAATGCAGAATGCCAACAACAGGCACGATGGCGAAGAAGAATGCGAACGCTATCAAGTACCGCCGCACGTTCTCGTCGTCTCTGTATTCCAGCTTCTGCTCGTTGTCTGTTTCTGTGTTCACGTCTTTCCTGTTCCCTCGTGTCTTCCTCGGTCTCTGAGTCCTCTGCGCGGACGTTGCCGAAGGCAACTCCAAGCCGCCGGTACGGCGGCCGCTCTGCGAGAGAGCGCCGCTCATCCCACGAACTCAAAGGCCGCGACGCCGCGGACGCCGGGCTTTGCGCGGAAGAGCCCGCCGGCATGTGGCTGCTCGCGGGCTGCCTCGCAATCAACGCCGATGCCCGCGGTCGTGATGTACAGCTCGTCGAGGTCCGGCCCGCCGAACGCGCACGAGCTGACGTGCGCCGCCGGCACCGCCACCGTCGCAAGCTGCTCGCCCGTCTCAGGATCCCATCGCCCGACGCTCCACCCGCCCCAGTGCGCGACCCACAGCTTCCCCTCGGCGTCGATCGTCATCCCGTCGGGATGCCCCACGTCTTCCGGGACGACGACGGCCGCGCGGCAGTTGCTGATCTCGCCGGTTTCGACGTCGTAGTCGAACGCGGCGACCGTCTGCGTCGGCGTGTCGATGTAGTACATCGTCTTCGCATCGAGGGCCCAGCAGATGCCGTTCGAGTTCATCACGCCCGTCAGCATCCGCTTCGTGGTGAGGTCGGGGAAGAGGCAGTACAAGCTCGCCTCGGCTTTGCGCTCGGAGGAGAGCGTGCCGGCCCAGAACCGCCCGGCCGGATCGCACTTGCCGTCGTTGAACCGCAGCGCGGGATTGTGCTCGGGCGGATCGCAGATCGGCGTGACCGCCTTTGTGTCGAGGTCGAGGAAGGCGAAGCCGTTTTCGACGGCGAGCATCAAGCCGCCGGACCGCCGCGGCACGACCGTCCCGACCTGCTGGCCGACGTCGACGGCGCGGTCCGACCCGGTCGCCGGATCATAGATGTGGACCTTGCGGCCCATGATATCGACCCAGTAGAGGAGGGCGGTTTGCGAATCCCAGATCGCCCCTTCGCCGAGTTGGGCCTGCGCGTCGAGGACGAGTTCCGCGTTGATCTCCGTCATCGCGATGCCTCCCGCACGAGTGCGCGCATCATCACTTCGGTGGGGCAGGCATTCCGTCCGCCGTTGCCGGCGGGGCCTGCCTGATGGCGGACAAGAATCCAGCCTTCTGAGCCATTGAGGCGAGGAAGGCCATGCGCCCCACTGTCCTGTCAGAACCACGAGAGCGCTCATCATCGCGCCGGCCGAGTCGGCAGTCAATAGCGGGGTCGCGGGGGGGGTTTTCGGGCGCCGGGGGGGGGGCGCCCCCCCCCCC
>CAYLQD010000054.1:17647-24318 GCA_964385685.1 uncultured Planctomycetota bacterium
GTGGCGGCCTCCATGGGGGGGGGGGGCGGGGGGGGGCCCCCGCCCGGGGCGCCCGAACACCCTGCGCCCGCGGCGAGACAACGATAGACACTGACGAGCATTGAATCAACTCAAGCCGCCTCTGACGGCCGCAAAGTCAGTCCGATCCAGTGGCTCTCAGCGCTTGCCTTCACCCACACGTGCGCGCGGCTCAGCATGCATGTCCGTGGCCGCGCGCAGATTCGGCCTCTGGGTGGCCCCGACTGTGCCCGGGTCCGCGAAGCGGACAAGAGGGCGAAGCCACTTCCTCTTGTCGCCTGTCGGCGACCCCGACGGAGTCGGGGCCACCCGCCCTTGGCGCGGCTGGCTCGTCATCTTCGCTGGGTGGCCCGGACGACTTGCCCGTCCGGGTTGCGACAGCAACAAGAGCAAATCGCACACTTCCCTTCACGCTATCGATGCTCCGCCGCGCTTGCGTCGGCACGGCCGGTTTGGTAATGTCTCGTGCATGGCGCAATACCTGAGAACGCTGCACGTGAACACCGCGCGGACGTGGCGCGGCGGCGAGCAGCAGGTCTTCTACCTGACGGCCGGCCTGCGGGAGCGGGGCCACGCGGCCGACATCGTCTGCCAGCCGGGCTCGCCGCTGGCCGAGAGGGCCCGCGCCGCGGGCGTGCCGACGTTCGAGATCAACATGCGGGGCGAGTGGGACATCGTCGCCGCCGTGCGGCTCGCGCACCGGATGTGCCGGGGCCGCTACCAGGTCGTGCACGGGCACACGTCGCACTCGCACGCGATGCTCGGGCTCGCGTCGTGGATGCTTCTTCGCCGCCCGAAACGCGTGGTGGCCCGCCGCGTCGACTTCCGGATCGACCGCCACTGGCTCAGCAAGATGAAGTATCAGATCTGGGCCGACCGCTTCATCGCGGTGTCCGAGGCGGTCAAGCAGATCATGGTCGACGGCGGCGTGCGGCCCGATAACGTGAGCGTCGTCAACAGCAGCGTCGACCTGTCGCGGTTCCAGAACGTCGAGGTCGGCGACCTCCGCACCGAGTTCGGCCTGCCGGCGGACGCGATTCTGATCGTCGACGCCGCGATGCTCGTCGAGCACAAGGCGCAGAAGTACCTCGTCGCCGCGATGCCCGAGGTGCTCGAGGCATTTCCGAACGCCTACTGCCTGCTCGTCGGCGACGGCGAGCTGCGGCCGCAGCTCGAGCGGCAGGCGGCGAAGCTCGACCTGATCGGCCGCGTCATCTTCGCCGGGTTCCGCGAGGACCCGCTGCGGTTCATCAAGGGAGCCGACGTCTCCGTCATGTCGTCGCAGGAGGACGGCATGGGCAACTCGGTCCAGGAGACGCTCGCGATGAGGCGGCCGCTCGTCGCGACGAACGCCGGCGGCATTCCGGAGATGGCCATCGACGGCGTGAACGCGATCGTGGTGGAGAGGAAGGACCCGCACGCGCTCGCTCAGGGCATCGTGCGGATGCTCCGCGATCCCGAGCTGGCGGCGCGGCTCGGGGAGGGCGGCCGCCGCATCATCGAGGAGAAGTTCACGACCGACCGGATGGTCGAGCGCACGCTCGAGGTCTACCGGGAGCTGCTTGGCAAGCCGAGCCCGGTATGATATCCTGTAGTCGGAGGACGAAGAACCATGAAGTACAGAACCTTCATTGAGCAAGATGAGGACGGCAAGTTTGTCGCGACATGTCCGGCTTTGCCCGGCTGCGTGTCGCAAGGGGATACGCGCGCAGAAGCGCGGGCGAACGTTGCGGACGCGATTCGGGGTTACCTCGAAAGTCTGCGCAAGCACGGCGAGCCGATCCCCCCGCCTATCACCGAAGAAGTCGTCGAGGTCGAAGTGTGACCAGGTTGCCTGTCGTTTCCGGGGCGCAGGCCGTCCGGGCTCTCGGTCGCCTTGGATATGAGGTCGACCACCAGACGGGGAGTCATATCATTCTGCGGCAGGAGGCGCCGCCGCATCGCCGCCTCACAGTCCCGAATCACAGGGAGCTTGCCAAAGGGACGCTGCGGGCGATCATCCGCGAGGCCGGTCTCACGGTCGAGGGATTCAGCCGCCTGCTGTGATCGGATGGTCGAGCGCACGCTCGAGGTCTACCGGGAGCTGATGGGATAGTAGTCCACGGCCAGGTGACTAACCACTAAGACACAAAGGCACAAAGGAACGGCTTTGTGCTTCTTTGTGTCTTTGTGGTTAGCTTGTTCTTCGTCCGTGGGGGAGCGGGCGGACACGAGCCACGTTTTTCCTGGCAAGATGTGCCCATGGGGTGTATCCTAAAACAGATAGACACAGAACGCTGTGGGCGAGAGCCAGGGAGGTCGTGCCGCAACTCCCCGGCGCCCGTCCGCTCGGGGAACCAGGACGGGGACATAGGGGGACGGAACCACGATGTCACGCCAGCCGGTCCTGTTCGAGCCGCTCGAGCCGCGCCTGCTGCTGAACGGAGCGCCTGTTCTTGACAATGGTCTGGTCGCGCACTGGGAGTTCGACGACGGAGCCGGTACGACCGCCGTCGATTCATCCGCCAACAGCAACGACGGCACGCTCGTGAACGACCCCACATGGGTCAACGGCGTCTACGGCGATGCACTCAGCTTCGACGGTGCGGACGACTACGTCGACTATGGTGACGTGCTCAACGACACCACGTTCCCGCTCACTGTTTCGACCTGGGTCTATCGCCGTGGCGCCGACGAAGTGACCCTGTTCCATTCGGACGACGGCAGCGAGTACGCAGGGTTCTGGTTGCTCGTAAACGCGAACGGCCAAGTGGAACTCGCCTGCGGGGACGGCTCCGGCACCGGTTCGGGCGACTACAAATCGAAGCAGTCGACCACGGCAATCGACTCGGAGCGCTGGACGCACGTCGCCGCTGTGGCTAACAGCTTGAGTGACGTGACCATCTACATCGACGGCCAAGACGCGGGCGGAGCTTACAGCGGCGCCGCGACGTTGATGGCCCACAGTGCCTATCCTGCCCGGGCGGCGTTCCGGACGCTGTGGGGACCGACCTATGCCGACGGAATGCTCGATGACCTTCGCATCTATGACCGTGCGCTGAGCGAAGCGGAGGTCCAAACGCTGGCGGCGAATCTGGACGTCGGTCTCGCCGCGCACTGGAAGTTCGACGACGGAGCGGGCACGACAGCGCTGGACTCGTCCGGCAACGGCAACCACGGTACGCTAACGAACGGTCCGACGTGGGCGACCGGCGTGCGAGGCGGCGCGCTCGACTTTGACGGCGTGGATGATCACGTGGAGATGGGCGACATTCTGAACGAGGTCACTGGCTCGTTCTCGGTCTCGGCGTGGGGTTATCGCCGAGACGGCGGACGCCTTCAGATCATCAACGCGGATGAAAGCGGCACGTACAGAGGCTTCTGGTTTCAGGTGAGCGAGACCGGCAGAATTGGGATTAACTACGGCGACGGGACCGGCGCAGGCAGCAACGACCGGAGGTCAAAGGGTGTGGACTCGGCAGTTGCTGCTGAGGAGTGGACGCACATCACGGCGGTCGTACGCGGCGCAACTGACATGACGATCTACGTCAATGGCGTCGACGCTGGCGGCACGCATAGCGGCAGCGGGGGCGGCATGGTGTGGAGTGCGAACCCGTGCTATGTCGGCTATTCTGTTCGAGGCGGGGAAAGGTACAGCGGCTTGCTCGACGACCTGCGCGTCTACGACCGGGCATTGACGGGCGAAGAAGTGCGACTGCTTCACCTTGGCGACGCTCCCGATCTTGTCGACGACATCGACGGCGGCAAGCTGCCGATCTGGGTTCAGGCGGGGCACAAGAAGAACGGGAAGATCAAGAAGTTGTCTGTCGCAGTCAGGAACATCGGCACACGAATCGCCAAGGGCGTCGTGACGTTCCGCGCCTACGCGTCGCTGAACGACACGCTGGCGCCGGGCGTCGACACGCTGCTCGGCACGCTCGTCAAGAAGATCAAGATCAAGCGAGGCAAGATCAAGAAGATCAAGCTGAAGAAGCTGTTCGTGCCGGCGCTGGCGGCGGGGAACTGGAATCTGCTCGTGCACGGCGATGCAACGAATGTTATCGCCGAGACGAACGAGCTGAACAACGTCGGCGTCTCGCCGCGCACCGTCGAGTGGCGGGTGTAGCGGCTAATTCACCGCAGGGAACGCAGAGGTCGCAGAGAGGAAACGCCGCCGGCCTCGCGGAGGCCGGCCCATTCTGTTCTCTGCGTTCTCGGCAATCTCTGCGGTTAGTCCGTTCTTCGTCCGTGGGGGAGTTCGCCGACGTTGCCGCGCCGCTCCATCTCCCACAGCTTCGCGTAGCGGGCGATGGTGTTCATCGACGACAACAGACACAACAGCAGCCCGTGAAGGCCGTCGAGGAACCCGAGCTTGAGGAGGTACATGCGGATGAACCGCGCGGGCGGTTTGAGGAGGAGCTTCCAGAGCCGGAACCGCTCGCCGCGACGGAACATGTCGGCCGCCCGCAGCGACGAGTAGCGGTCGAACTTCTCGAAGTAGTTCCGCAGGTCGCGGTCGGTGTAGTGGATGAGGTAGTCGTCGATGGTGCCGATGCGGCCGCTCGCGATCTGGACGTTCGCGTGGACCTGCTTGTCGGCGTAGCGGCCGAGGTCGCGCTTGAAGAGGCGGTTCGTGTAGTCGCATCCCCAGCCGCAGTGGTCGATGATCTTGCCGAGGAAGTAGGTCCGGCGGAGCACGCGGAACGCGTCGTATTCGGCGCCCTGTGTGATCGCCTGCTTGATGGCGGCCTGAAGCTCGGGCGAGAGCCGCTCGTCGGCGTCGAGGATCATCACCCACTCGCTCGACGCCTGCGGCACGATCCAGTTCTGCTGGGCGCCGTAGTGCACGTACTCGTGCTGGACGACGTTCGGCGTGTACTCGAGCGCGATCTCCGGCGTGCGGTCGGTGCTGAACGAGTCGCAGACGATGAGTTCGTCGGCCCAGGTCGCGGTCTCCAGGCACTCGCGGACGTTGCGTTCCTCGTTCTTCGTGAGCACGATAATGGTTAGCCTGCCGGGTTCGGCGGGCACGTCGCGGGCGCCCTCCCACGCCGACTTGAACGCGACCTTCTCGACGTGCCCGGCGACCCCAAGGACCGAGTGGCTCTTGGGCTCGCCGCAGATGACGACGCGCCCGCCAAGCGACTCGACCAGCTCGCGTTCGCGGACGCTCGACGTGACGACGTCGGTCCCCTTGGCGAGCACGGCCGGCTTGAGCGCTCGGATCAGATCGTCGAGGTGGCGGTCGTCCTGCTTGATGATGAGATCCACGCAGCCGGCCGCCGCGACGACGGCCGCGCGGTCGTCCCACCGATTGAGCGGACGGTCGGGGCCTTTGTTCGACGCGACCACGTCGTCGGTGTGGAGCGCGACGACGAGCACGTCGCCCTGCTTCCTCGCCGCTTCGAGGAAGCTGACGTGCCCCGGGTGGAGCAGGTCGAAGGCGCCGTCGGCGAGCACGACCGACCCGCCGAGTTCGTTCGCGCGCCGCAGGAGCGCCTCACAGTCTGTCAGGATCTCAGCCACATCCAGCCCTCTGTGACCCTCAATCCGAGAAGCAGCAGATCAGGTCGTGCAGAACCGGTGTAAGATGGGCAAACGGGGAAAATGGAAAAGAGGGAAAGAAGAGCTGCTGCTGCCGCTGTGACAGCGGCAGCCAAGACTCCTTTTCCCGTTTCCCCATTTCCCCTTTTTCCTTCCTTACACAGGCTCCGCTGCCTCGCCAAGCCAGTCGAGCCGGCGGTCGATGAGTTCGTAGAACCGCTCGATCTCGTCGCGATAGAAGTCGAGCGCGAACCGCCGTTCCTCGTCCGGCATCGGGTCATACTGCCGCGCGTTCTCGCGGCTCTCGAGCTTCGCGACGAACGACTCGTCGACGCCGAGGAACCGATAGGCCGACACGAGAAACGCCTTCGGATCGGCGACAAGATCATCATAGAGGAAGACGCCCATGTCCGGGAACGCGTCGAGCCAATACCGGAGCAGCGTTCCGTAGCAGCCGGTCAGTTGCACCCACCGTCCGTTGTCGAGGAAGAACTTGCGGAACGGGACGATGAGGTGCGCCTTCCCGCGTTTCGTCCGCCGCTCGTGCCACATCCAATAGTGCGACCACGCCCGGTCCGCCGGGTTGCGGAAGACGGCGAGCACCTTGACGTTCGGATACGACTCCTTGATCTCGTCCCGCGCCGCCGGATGCGGCCGGGTCAGGTGCTTGAACCACGACTGAAGCGACCAGCGGGGGTAGTGCTCGATGTGGGTCGAGTCGGGCCGGGGCGTGATGAAGTAGTTGATGGAGAACTCGCCCGCGATCCGGTCGCCCTTGTCCGCGAAGTGCTCGTGATACCAGTCGGTGCCCTTGTAGAAGTGGTTGCTGAAGAACGAGATTTCCTTCTTGTCGAAGAGGATACCCGGATGCTCGGCGAGGCGGGCGCCGAGCCAGGTCGTGCCGCATTTCTGGACGCCGACGCCGATAAAGTCCGGTTCGCAGCCCTTCAAGCCGTTCGCCCCGCAACCCAAAACAGAGGATTCCCGCACGCCTTGGGCCGTCTGGCGGCCCTCTGCGCAGCATTATAGGGGCCGTTCCCGGCCGCATCAAGAGCGTACGAGCCGGCCGCGGCCGCAGCGATTCCGCAAAGGGGTTTCTGGATTTGTGGCTAAGGCGAGAAGCGGCAGGG